>SPCK01000183.1 GCA_004525355.1 Spirochaetales bacterium | reverse complement strand
CCCGGCTATCCTCTGGTGTTCGCCGCCTTCATTCTTATCGCCTTCGGAACCGCATTGACGTTCTTCCAGAAACTGAAGGAGGCCGCATGAGCCTGACGCAGGTATTCGCAAGCGTGGGATTCGCACTCATCGCCGTCTCGGCTCTGCTGCAGATCATCAGGCTGTTCGGCAGGAAGGACGCGCCCGATCCGGCCTCCCATTGGTTGCTCGCGGTCGCCGCGTTTCTCTTGTTGGCCGAGCTTGTGATGAGGAGCATCCAGGTCAGCTTTATCGCCCTTACCAGCACCTACGAATCCCTGGTCTTCTATGCGGCGATCGTGATACTGCTGGTCGTCGGCTTCCGGCTCCAGAAGAAACTGCCGTACAGCCAAGCCGCCGCTTTCGGGGCGACCATGGTCGCCATCATCCTCATGGCAGTGGCGAGCTCGCCCCTCATTCCCAAGGACGCACTGCCTCCCATTCCCGCGCTGCGCTCGGGATGGCTTATTCTTCATGTCAGTTTCTCGTTTATCGGCGAGGCGTTTTTCGTGGTCAGTTTCGTCGCGTCGATACTCTTCCTGTCCACCAAGGACGGCGATCGCCGCCTGGCGATGGACAGGATTACGTACACCTCGGTGGCCATCGGGTATGTATTCTTCACGGCAGGGGCCCTGGCCTTCGGCGCGATCTGGGCCGAGCAGGCCTGGGGACGCTGGTGGAGCTGGGATCCCAAGGAAACCTGGGCCCTGGTCTCCTGGCTCGTGTACACCATCTACCTGCATGTGCGAATCACCATGAAGCGCAAGGATTCGCTGCCGTCGATCATAGCGGTCGCGGGCTTCCTGTGCACGGTTTTCACCTTCTTCGGGGTGAACTACCTCCTGTCAGGCCTTCATAGCTACGGCTGATCGGCGACCATCCGACGCAACGGGATGCGCAGGGTAACGCATACTCCCACGCCCTGCTTGCTGCTGACGGATATTTCAGCGTGGATTTGCTCGGTCAGGGCCGTGACGATGGAGTAACCCATCCCGCCGGTCCGTATCGGATCGACGCCATCGGCGAGACCGACACCGTCATCGTTGACTCTCAGTTCCGTCCAATCATCCTCGTTCGTGTGTATCGATACCGTAATCGATCCCGTCCGGCCGTTCGGGAAGGCGTACTTGTAGGCATTGGAAATAAGTTCGTTGAGGATGAGGCCCAGCGGAACGGCCTGATCGAGTTCCACATCCCGTTGGCCTTCGTCCGAGTCGATCAGCAAGCGCACCCTTCCCGGCGATGGCGACCAACTGGCCGCGAGATCGACCGCCAAATCATGGACGTATTCCCTGACGGAAATGGCCCCAAGGTTTTCCGACCGATACAGCAACTCGTGTACCTGCGACATGCTGCGTATGCGCCCCTGGCTTTCGGCGAACAGGTCCCGCTCGACCTGGTCCCGAGCCTTCTCGGCCTGCCATGAAAGCAGACTCGATATGATCTGCAGATTGTTCTTGACGCGGTGGTGAATCTCCTTGAGCAAGGCTTCCTTCTCGGCTAGGGATGCGCGGATCATTTCTTCCGCCAGCTTCTGCTCAGTCCTGTTCATGGCTAGGCACAACACGCGATCGTCGCCCAACCTGATAAACCGATTCTCCGACCAGATACGATCCTGCCCGGCTGGCAGCCAGAACTCCCGGATCTGCATGCCTTTGCCGGCCAGGGCATCATGTATTGCCGAACGCGTCGCCTCGTGGACGGCATTGTCCCCGAATACTTCAAAGCTCGTTTTGCCTATGAAGTATTCCGGAGGCATGAGAGGGCGTGCGGTCGTGCTGACAAAGAAATCGGAAAATCGTACGTTGGCGTCGAAAATGAACAACAGATCGGGTATCACATTGACTATGGCGCTCAGCCGGGCCTCGCTTGCCTGCAGCTGCGCGATCTTCTGTGCGAGTTCACGAGTACGACTGTCTACTCGCTTGCGTAGCACGATTGCCATGAAGGCCAGGTTTGCGGCGGCAAAAAGCGCTATGCACGCGATAATTGCCAGGAAGATAAGGAGCCCCTGATCGACGCCCCTGCGTAGGGTCAGTCCAAACCAGCGGGTATCGATGGTAGCGTTTTCATCGGCGCTTATCAGCGCGAAACCCTGCTCGACCAGCTTGAGGAGGGCTGTATTGTTGAGCGCTGTCGCGCGATGAAAGTACCCGGTGTACAGGTTCAGCGCCGAGCGGAAGTCTTGGGCGATTCCGTCTTTGAACATCAAGTACAAGGCTGGCGGTTCATCTATGCAGAACAGCGATTCGATACCTGCGGCGGCAGCGACGACGATGGCTTCGTAGCTTGGATAGAGTCGTATGTTCTCGACGCCGAGCGATTGCAGGACCCCGACGCAGGCGTCTCCGTCCTTTGCCGCAACCGGAAAACCGACCAGGTCCTGCTGCGTGGCGATGCCTGAAATGCTCTTGTGAAAGAATACCGGTACCTTGATCTGTGCCCAAGGCCTGGAGAACGCGAGCCAGGTTTCCCGTTCCGCCGTCCTGAAGGCGGTGTCGAGGACATCGGCCCGGCCTTCGCGCATCGCACGAAGCGCCTTGCTCCATTCCATGCCTTGAAGGTCTACCGGAATGCCCGTCCTCTTTGACCAAAGTGTCCATTGATCCACTACGATGCCCTGCAGCTTGCCATCCCGGTTTCTGAAGATATACGGCGGATAGTTGTCGTCGCTTACCACGATCAGGCGGACCGGAACGGGATCATCAGCCAGAATGCCTTGGGCCATGGTCGCATGCGCGAGGCTGATGGATACGAGAAGCACGATGGAAAAAAACCGCGGTCGCGCCACAAAAGCTCCTCTTGAGTATCATGGACTTGTATCCATGATAGTCCGAATGGCATGAAGGCGCCAGTCTTTAATGGGTACGCTCCGTTCGTTCAGCGCCCGCAGCACTGCTTGTATTTTTTGCCTGAACCGCAGGGGCAGGGATCGTTGCGGCCCACCTTGGGCGCGGCCCTGGTCACCGTCGCGGTCTTTACCTCGCCCGACTCGTACAGCCAAGCGCCATCCTGCTTGACGAAACGGGCTACTTCGTGGTGTTCCTCGTTCAGGTCGTTCATCACATAGGAAGCGATGAATTCGACGCTGCCTTCCGCGTCCGCGGCGCCGCCCTTTTCCGAGCTGATGATTTTCAGGCTCTTCCACTCGGCGCCTTCGCTCCAGTTGCGCGTCGCGTCCTCGTCGATGTTCTCGTCCTTTACGCAGCTGGCCATCACGTGAGCGATCTCATGCTTTGCGTATGCGCTATATCGGCTCCTCATCAGCTCCTCGGCCGTCTTGGCCTTGGCTTTTCCCTTGATGATCGGCTTGCAGCAGTCGTTATAGGCGCGGCCCGAGCCACAGGGACAGTGTTCACTCATGTAAAGATCCTCCGGATTGACTATTTGTACCCTGAAGGGACCCCTCCGGGCAAGGGCGATGGGGCTTGAACAAAGTTTGTGGTTACGATATATTTTACGCATGGACAACATACTTCCGATGCACCTGTTCTACTACTCGTCCAGGCCCCCGCATCGGGTGTAGTCCATCTTTGACGCGCAAGCGTTAATGCGGCCCCCGAAACCGGGGGTCGTTTTTTTTCGCCCAAGGGGCGGCCCTTCGATCGAAGGGAATGGAATCAAACAAGGAGGCATGGCATGGGGTACGAAACGAGGGAATAGTCGAGGCATTTGCCAGGACGACTGACGAAATCGTCAGCCTGGCGGAATTCAGGGCGCTCCTTGATTCCGGCAGGAAGCTGAAGATCAAATTCGGCGCTGACGTTACCGCTCCCTTTCTGCACCTGGGGCACGCGGTCAATCTATGGATGCTCAGGGAGATGCAGGAGCGCGGGCACCTGGTTCAGTTCCTGGTGGGAGATTTTACCACCTTGATAGGGGACCCAACCGGCCGGGACGTGAGCCGACCTCCCAGATCGGCGGCGGAGATACAGGAAGACGCGGGGGAGTTCATCAGGCAGGTCGGCACGATACTGATCACCGACGATCCCGAGCGTTTCGAGGTCCGGTTCAACTCATCGTGGTGGAGCACCAAGCCGCTGGCGGAATTTCTGGAGCTACTCGGCTCGGTCACAGCATCGCGATTGCTTTCCAGGGACATGTTCAAGGCGCGTATCGAATCGGGGAAGGACGTGCGTGCGCACGAGCTCGTGTACCCGTTGTTACAGGGCTGGGATTCGGTCGAGCTCGATTCGGACCTGACCATCGTGGGGTCCGACCAGTTGTTCAACGAATCCATGGGCCGTTTCTTCCAGGAACGATCTGGAAAGGCTCCCCAGGTGATCATCACCACCCGGATTACGCCCGGCCTTGACGGTGTACGAAAGCAGTCCAAGAGCCTGAACAATTTCGTGGCGCTGGACGACGGACCTCGGCAGGCCTTCGGCAAGGTCATGTCCTTGCCGGACGAGCTTATAACCCAATGGTTCGAGGTGTACACGCAGGAGCCCCTCCCGATCGTCAGGGAACTCGAGGTGGGCATGAACGACGGATCGCTGAATCCCCGGGATGCCAAACTCCGCCTGGCGCGCGCGATCGTGGGGCGCCTGCACGGAGAAGGCGCGGCCCTCACGGAGGAAGCCTGGTTCCAGATGACCTTCAGCGGCGGCAATTTCCCGGAGGACGCGCTGGTTGTCTTTCTGCTGCCGGGGGAATGGCGGGTACTCGATCTCCTCGCGGAACTGGAACCGCTTCGGTCCAGGAGCAAGATTCGGCGCCTGCTGGCCGAGGGGGCCATCGAGGTGGACGGCCGCAAGCCGACATCTGCCGATGAAACCGTGAACGTACCGTTTTCAGGTGACCTCCGGATACGGTTGGGGCGACGACGCTTCGCCCGTGTGCGCGCGGGAGAACCAACTTGTTCTTCTGACATCGCGGTTGGCTGCCGAGGAGTCGGGCCCAGCGGCTATGGCTGTTGATGACGCCCGGCGCTTCAGCTTCCGTGCGCCCCGAGCCTCCGCAATTCCCGGAGGAAGAAGGTCCCCGTCAGTAGGGCCGACAGTACATCGGCGATTGGCGGAGCCATCCAGAGGCCTGTGAGGCCGAAGCGCAGGGGCAGGAGGATGATGAGCGGAATGAGGAGCAGCACCT
>SPCK01000044.1 GCA_004525355.1 Spirochaetales bacterium | reverse complement strand
GTCGTAGGCGGTCGTGAAGACTACGGGTATTCCCCATCGCTCCTTGAGTATGGCGGCTGCTTCCATGCCGTCCATGGCGATTATTCGTTCATCCTCGGCGATCACGACCTTCACGGCACACATTTCTCCAGCGGGAAGGGTAGGGCAAACTTGACGCCAGCGCTAGAGCCCCAGCTCGAGTCGCTATCTCTGAACGCCGTGAACGAGAACGCTCAACAGTATATTTACCCGTGTTTTCTTGTTTTTCAGCCTCTAGCGTGTAACAATTACATGAGCGGAGTCCTGCCGAGCAGACCTACGCGCCCGGAACCGGCCCGGGGAATATGACCGGAACGGCGCCAACGTGTAGCCGAAAGGAGTCTATCAATGAAGATTCGGGTAATATTGGTTGCGGCCATGATGACATTGGCTGTCCTGTCGTCGGGTTTTGCCCAAGAGGCGGATCCGCGCCTCGCGGTCGCCCTGGACGAGAGCGGTATCAAGTATACCGTCAACGAGTCGGGGAATTATGTCGTCAGCTACGAGATGGACAACAACCCGGATCGCTCCCACAGCGTGTTCATTATCTCGGAGACAGAGGATTATCGGGGCGTCGAACTGCGCGAGATATGGTCGGTATCAGCCGTGCTGTATGAAATACCCGACCTGGATACGATCATAGCGCTCATGGAGCAGAATTCCACCATCAAGGTCGGGGCTTGGGCCATGGAGACCAGCGATGACGGCGAAATCTGGATTCTGTACACGGTCAAGGTACCGGTAGCGCTTACCGGCAAGCAACTGTCCCACCTCATCTATTTCGTGGCCGAGATGTGCGACGAATTCGAGGAGTCCTACGTAGGCGACGACATCTACTGACGGGTCTCGCGCTGGAGAGCCGCGGAGAAAGCCCGGGAATCGGTAGGCTGCGAGCCTTCAACCCGATCCCTCGCGGCGATCCTCGCGGCTATTTCATTATTGACCCTTTACGGCCCTCGCCAGCTCGCGGCCGCGCTCCCGCAACAGCTTGAGCGTCTCGTTGTCCGCCGCACCCGCCCATTCAACTGACTCGATGCAGGTCCACTTCAGCGGAGCGATCCGGGCGTCGTATTCCTTTTTCGCGCCACCTACCCAACCCCAGCTGCCTATGCGCAGGGCTTTCCTGTTCCAGACGTGCTTGCGTTCGAAGATGTCCAGGACGTAGGCCATGGGCGGGAACATCTTGTATTCATAGGTCGGCATGGCTACCAGGATGCCCGCGCTCTTGTACGCGTCCGCAAGCACGAAGGATACGTCCTCGTTGGGTACTCGATGGACTGAAAAGGGCACGCCTTCGTCTTCAAGGCCTTTCAGCGCCGCCTGCAGGCCCCGCTCGGTATTACCGTACATGGAGCCCCATACCACGCACACTTCCTTCTCCTGTGGACCGTCCATGTAGCCGGCATACTTGACGTAGCGATCGATGATGACCTGGGGCTTCTCGCGCCAGATCAGCCCGTGGCTCGGCGCTATCACCTTGATGCTCAGCGGGGCCAGTTTCTGCACGGCTTTCTTGACGAACAGGCTGAAGCTGGCCACGATGTTGGCGTAATAGCGAAGGCTCTCGTTCTCGAAGAACGCGTGGTCCTCGGCATAATACTCGTCATCGAAGACGCGGTTTCCCAGCTTGCCAAAGCTGCCGAAGGCGTCGCACGAGAACAGGACGCCGGATTCGGGTTCGAAGGTGACCATGGTTTCCGGCCAGTGCACGTTGGGGATGTCCTCAAAGGTGAGCGTCACGCCGCCCAAGTCGAGCGTGTCGCCGGATTTTACGGCGCGTAGTCCGTCGGTGATCTTGTAGAAGCTCTTGACCAATTCGACGCCCTTGACGCTGGCTATGATCTGCACGCCCGGATTGGCCGCTTTGAACTGGGCCAGCCAGCCGGTGTGATCGGGCTCCAGATGGTTCAGTATCAGGTAGTCGATCGTGTCGATTGACAGACCGATGTCGGCCAGCTGGGCTTTCAGACCCTCGGGCGCGCCGCACCAATCCCGTACCAGGTCGATGAGCGCGACCTTCTCGCCCTTGACCACGTATGAATTGAGGGAAACGCCATCGGGTATGGGCCAGATGCCCTCGAAGAGATCGGTCGTTTCGATGTCCGCGTGCAATGCCCAGATCCTGTCGTTGATTTTGGCTGCCTTCATCGTGATCGGCTCCTTTGTTGTCGGTGTACCTGCGTGATCGAGTATAACGATACTAGTCGGGATTATACAGATCCGGCAAGAAAGATTTGCGTAAAGTGCCGATCGAGGCTTGGGCGTGCCCCCCGCTTAGCCTCGTATCCCACCGGGGGCGGGGCTGACCATACGCGGGGGTCGCGCTCTTTGCGAGTACTCCTCCCGTCCCGCGTGCCGGGACGGTGCGGGGTACTCGTCTCCGATCGCTCACGCTCGTGTCCGGCCGACGTTTCCATGGGCGGCTGTATTCAATTCCCCGGCCAGGCGCTGACGCGGTTGCGTCCGCTCTCTTTCGCGGCGTACAGAGCACGGTCGCTGCGCTGGAGCAGGGCTTCGAGGCTGTGACAATCGCCATCCATCACCGCGACGCCTATACTCACGGTGACTTTCAACTGCCGGTTGCCGCTGGCCAGGTCAAGGCCTTCGATCTTCAAGCGGATCCGTTCCGCCACCTGCAGGGTCATTTCCGATCCCGTCTCCGGGAGAATCACCACGAACTCCTCGCCGCCGTAGCGTCCGCAGATATCGATTGCGCGCAGCTCATCGCGGATACAATGGGCAACCTCGATGAGCACCTCATCGCCGACATGGTGACCGTAGGTGTCATTAATATTCTTGAAAAAATCGATATCGATCATGAGAGCGGCCAGGAAGTGGTCATAACGGTTCGCGCGCTCGAACTCCTGGGCGGCTCGCTCGAATAGGTATCCCCGGTTGAACAAGCCGGTCAAGGAATCGGTGATAGCCTGATGTTGCAGGTTCTGGTACATCCGCGCGTTCGAGATGGCAAGCCCGCAGACCTGGGCAATCGACGCCGCGAGATTGTAATACTCAATGCGCCGTTCCGGAAAGGCCAGTTCATCGACTTTGAGGAGGCCGAGCAATTCGTCGTGAAAGGTAAAGCGCAGGAAGAAGCCTTGTCTGCCGCCTGAGTCCTGGTCCAGCTCCTTGGGCGAGTCGATCCAATCTTGGCACTCCAAAATCTCCGGCGCTGGCAGGGGCTGCGCGCGGCAATCCGTGACGTGACCATCCTGGACTGACGCGTACACCATCCTGCGAGGGGCAAAAAGCATGTCGAAAAGACCGAGTATGCGGTCGGCTGCCTCAGATTCAGTACTCAAATGCGTTAGACCGGTCAGGACATCCAGGAACATAGCCTCGTCAGCTTGCTTGCGGGAGGTCAGGACCGCGCTGGCTTCCAGGGCGTGGCTCATTTTCTCGAGCCGCCAATCCTGGATGATCCGGGTCAGAACCATTCGGTAGTGATCGAGGCCGACCGTGATAGTCTGGTGTGGCCTTTCAATATATTCGGAGAATTCCTCGAGTGCATCGGCGCTCCGATTGTCCACGCCCGTGTCGAGAAGCACGAGGCGCTTCGCGCTCTCTGCGAAAAAGGTCCTGGCCGTAGCTTGGTCAAAGCCCCATCGGGAGAGGCGCGAGCGCCACCCTGAAAGCCATCCTGGGGTGAGGATATACGCCCCCTCGAGCATGAGTTCATCAATGAGACAGCTATCGGCCAGGAGCGTAAAGCATTGTTCGACCCGGTGGATGCGAAAGAACGCAGGGATGCGTCCCTGTGTATCAAACGTGCCCGGCAGGCAGCCGGCCACCATCAAGACGACCTCTCCGCTGCTTCCGCCAGCCTTGGCAATCCGCGCGCTTACGCTCTCGGAAAGCTGGGGATGACCGCAGTCAAGGGCGTAGGAGCGAACCTCCACATCGGGAAAGTCGCCCGAGGTGACGATGGCTCTGGTCTCGCGCAAGAAATGCCCGCAGACGAGTATGCGCAGCTTTTGCGTCTCAGTCGGCATCGGAGGGAACCTTGAGACTGATCGGATAATTACCCCATGTCCGTACGGCTTCCGATATGGCGAGGAGGACCTCATCGGGTACCTGCCAGGGAATCTCGCCGTGGTTGTCGGAGAGAATGAAACCGCCGCCGGGACCGGCTGCCGCGATGGCCCGCTTTACTTCCGCCTCGGCCTGCATGGGTGTCCAGCGGCGCATCTCGATCGCGTTCAGGTTGCCGACCACCGCAAGTTTGCCCGCGCAGGCGCCCTTGATCGTCTTGAGATCCTCCTCCGCACTCACGCCGATGGCGAGGGTATTCGTGGATGCCACGTCCTCGACGATGGGCAGGCATCGCCCCGACGCCAAGTGGATCGCCGAGGGGCCGTTGAATCGGGCGATGGTTCTCCTGGCCAACGGAAGACCGAAACGTCGATAGAGTTCGGGCGGCAGGATGGTCGGCGACGAGACGGGATCGTAATAGCAGAGGGCCGTGGCACCAGCGGCGAGCTGGGCGTTGGCCCATTCGACGCAGAATTCCTCGTTCAGGCCGAGAAGCCTTTCAAGGACATCGGGCTCCTCATGGATAAGATCCATGTAGCGTTCGAAACCCATCTGCATCACCGGAAGTGAAAAGGGAGACATCACCACGCCCAGCAAGGGGGCTTCGTCACCTATCCTCGCCTTGAGGCTCCTGGTGGCTTCAAGGACTTTCTGGAGGCAGGCGGTTTCCCCGACGCGGGGGCGCTCGAGCCGCTCGATGGATGCCACGTCGGTGATCATAGGCATACCGGCGTTCGGTGGGCCGTCGTCGAAGAATATCGTCTCGGTGCCCCAGGCCTCCGCCTCAAGCGAAGCGTAAAAGAATGTGTAGATGCAATCTGAATGATATTTCGCCCTGAGCCTGAGCTGGCCCTCGACGACATTCTCAGCCTTGGAGAAGTATTCCTGTATAGACATGCCGAGCTCTCTCGCGCCGTGCATGGTAAGCAGGAGGAAGAGGGGTACTCGATCGGGCTCTTGCAGGCTGAGTGCGGAGAAGACACGCTGGAGGGACGTCATTGGCTGCTTCAATTCTCACGCTCCTCGGCGAGGCGCTTCACGAGGGCAACGGCGCCGGCGGCGGTATCGGACGTTCCGTCGGCGCCGACCTCGCGCCAGAGTTCCTTGTCCAGGCGGAAAGGGGCTCCCCCGACGGCGAGGGCTACGCGATGGCCTGACGCGCCCAGCTTGCGGCGCAGGTCGCGGACGCGCAGGGCTGAACGCAGCATGAGGACAGAGATGAGGAGAATATCCACGCCCGCGTCCGCTACCCTGTCCGCAAGGGAGTCCACGTCCATCCGGCCATAGTCCAGAAGTGGGAATCCACTGGCGCGCAGGACCGAGGAGACGAGGCGCATGCCCAGGAGATGATAATCCTCGAGTGCGGCGATGGCCATGCGCGGCCCGCTGACTTGCTCCACGGCGATGTCGGGTTGGATGGAATTCATGAGCGCTTCGCACTGGCGACCGCTCATATACACTTGGGAAAGAGCGTAGCGGCCTTCTTCCCATCCCCGGCCTATTCGCTCGAGGGCGGGCACGATCAGCGCTTCGGCGAGGGACAGGGACAAGCCTGAAAATTCGGTGAGCATCAGTTTTATTCCGGCCGTATCCATGGCCAACAGAGCGGTTTCGAAACGTACAATGCGACCTTCGCCCACCTGATTCATCATGCTCCCTGCCAACATTCTTATTCTATCCTGCGTAATCCGTATTCCAGCGCTGCTACCGGACAATGTCCTGTAGGGCTGTTCAAGGCGTGTGCTTCATGTAACAGGATAGTGTCCGTACCCGTGGCATGCAAGGCCGTGAATCGCCTGTGACCGTAGGTAGCGTGCCTTCACGGCTCGCATAAAAATACGATCGGCAATAAAAAAACCGCCCGAATGCCTCAAGAGGGCGTTCGGACGGCCGATTGGCTAGAAACTCCCCGAGCCCATGGTCAGGCCGATGGACCAAGCCATGGACGGGCCGTCGTTGAGTACCAGGTACTCCGAGTCGGTAAGGCCGAAGGCGAAGGCCACCGAGAGGCTGGCGCTCAATCCGTCGAAGAGCGTGTAACTCACGGTTGGCTTGGCGTAGCCGGAAAAGTCGCTCAGGTTTCCTATGACGAACAGGCTGACGCTCAGGTCGTCGACGAACAGCTCACTCTTGGACAGGCTGAACGCCGCGTAGTGGCGCCCGGAGCCCAGGATGAGGCCTTTCAGGAAGCCTGAAAACGCCGCGTCGCTACCTAGGGAAGAAATAATAACGGGTTCCGCAGTATGCGCCTCAGCGATGCGCGCTTCGCGGTCGTCGTTCGCGTAGCCCTCGCCGTCGTAGTAGTACTGGCCGGCCAGAGTCAGGTTCCAGTCGCTCTGGGTCCACATGAAGCCTGTCGTGCCCTTGAAGAAGGGCGAGGTGGCATCGGTAGTGGTTTCTATGAAATTGGTGGCCTCTTCATCCGTTACGGTGGTCACCCAGGTCTTGTCCGAGCCGCGCGCCAGGTAGGCTTCGCCGAACAGCGACACGTCGCGCACCGAACCTGACAGCGTCATGATGCCGCGCAGCGGGCTGTCGTTCTTGTACCACGTGCCCAGGCCAGCCTCCCATCCGCCCAGCACGAACTCGGCCCTGGCGGCCACGGCGGTGTCTTCGGGCTTCATGGTGGCAGAGTCGAAGACCGCGTACGCCCAGAGGTTGTTCTGGGTGCCCGGGATAGAATAGTGGGCGCGCAGGCTGACCGGCCCTTCCAGCTGGGCGGTCGGGTCCATCGGGTCGATGACCTGCAGGTTCATCACGTTGGCAGGCGAGAAGAAGTAACCGACGCCCCAGTTGATGGTCTGCTTGCCGAAGCGCAGGTACAGCGAGTCGTTCCACGAGAAATCGCTGAACAGCTCGAACACCTCCGCGTTCGGCGCGGTGATGGTATTGGATGTTGTACTTACATAGTCGGGTGGTCCTGTCACCCACTCCGCGCTTGTAAGAAAAGTCTCTGTCGTCTCGAAGGGCCATGAGGATTTTACCGAGCCGTAGAAGCGCGCGCTCTCGCTGGGGCGCGCGTCGAAGAACAGGGCGCCGGACAGCGTAGGCTCAAGGCCGTAGGAGTCCGGGTCGATCGGATCGAAGCCGCTCCAGGGGTTGTTCCATTTCCAGGTGGACGTGGCGCTGCCGGAGAACGAGCCGCCGATGCGCACGGACTTGGTCACCATGAGCGAGCTCACCGCGTCCGAGGCGGTCCCCTCGTCGACCGTCTCCACGATGGTCTCGTCGGAACCGAACAGGTCATCCTCGTTGAAGGCCGATAGATCCTGTGCAGCGGTGGGCAGAGCGGCCGCGAATGTTAGCGCTGCCGCTACGGCGAACGCGCGGCGTCCGTTTCCCGGTCGCGGGGCATGAGCTGGTGCGCTCACTTGTTTACCTGCTCAATGAAAGCCTTGGTGAACACACGGTCGGGCAGGGTAGACACCGATTGCTCGGTCATGGTCAGCTGGCTGCGCTCGCCGGGGTTGAGCTCGTCGATGATCAGTATCTGCGATGGCATCAGCTTGCCGCCAAGATCGACGTACTTGGGGAAGAGCGTGGTACGCATCAGACGGCCGGACACGCTGTAGGCCTCTTGCTTGAGGAGCATGGTCCGGTCCTTGCGCACGTGCATGGTCAGCCGCTCGTAGGAAACGTCGGTGGTTCTAGCTTTGAGCTGGATTATCCACACGGGGAACTTGCCCAGCATGCCATCCTGCACGCCGACGGTCTCGTAATCCTCGACCAGGCTCTGTCGGGTGAGATCCGAGTTCTTGGCCTCGGAGTTCTGGATGTTCTCCTTGATGGAGGAGAACGAGAACTTGCGGCTGGTCGGGTCGTAGAACCAGACGTTGTCCTCCTCGCGCAGGTAGCCCTGGCCCTTGTTGACCTCGGGCAGGAGGATGACCATGGTGAACTGGTCCTTGAAGTCCCTGCGGAACATGCGGACCTGGGTGACCGAATCCTTCTCGCCGGGCTTCTGCGAGACGATGGTGTACACGGCGGAGAAATCCTTGCCGCCGAAGTCGCCAAGGTCGTCCAGCTCGGCCAGGATCTTGTTCACGTCCTGGGCAAAGGCAGCCCCAAAGGCGGCCAGCGCCAAGATAAATAGCATAAGAAAGCGTTTCATGTAATACCTCATGCGGGGTAGTCCCCGTGTATCGTTATATAAAGGAGGGCTGTCCGCGAAAACGGCGGACCCTCCTTTGCCATCATTTCTGTGTGCGCAGCGCCACGGCCGGTTCAAGCCTGGCTGCCGCTCCCGCCGGGCGGGATACCGCCAGCAGGGTGAGCAAGGCGATGATCAGGATATTGACCAGCGCCCTCAGCGGCGGCAGGAAGAACGACAGGTGCCCGTTTTTCAGGATCAGGAACGCCGGGCTGTTCATGCCAAAGTCGATGAGGGACAGCCCGGCCATCACCAGCAGGGCTACCGCGATGCCAGCCACGGCTCCGCCCACGGCGAGGTAGAGGGCTTCAAACAGGAACATGGACCGCACGCCCGATCGCTGCACGCCTATGGCGCGCATGGTGCCGATCTCGCGTATACGCTCGAACATGACCATGCTGAACGTGTTGGCTATGCCCACCATGATGATGATGAACAGTACGACGAGTATGACGCCGGCGGCCGTATCCAGCGCCGTCACGATCTGCTCGACCTGGGACAGTATCTCGTTTATGGTAAACATTCGGTACTTGACGCCGGTCCATTCTTCGTTGTTCTGCTGGCGTATCAGTGCCTGGAAGGGCGTCATGGAGCCGCTCTCGTCACGCTCGCCGCGGGCGAACACGGATACCGAGGCGGCGAGCTTGGCGTAGATCGCGTTGGCTGCACCTTCGGTGGTCTTTATCGAATCGAGCATGATGCCCATGGTCTGGTACTCGCCGGGCGCCAGGCCCAGGAGCTCGTTGACGTAGGCCATGCCTGCGTAGGAGAGCATCTGGCCGAAGATGCCCGTATCGTAGCTGATGCCGGCCAGGACGAACTCGCCCACGTTGTTCTGCCCGGTCACCGTCTGCATCTGGACCAGCATGCGGTCGCCCACGTCGACGTTGAGACGCTCGGCTATTTTCTCCGACAGGATGATGGCGCGTGGGTCGGCGGCGGCTTTCCAGCTGCCAGCCTTGAGCATCAGCCTGTCTTGCAGGTAGGACTCTTTCTCGAGTTCCACACCCGCTACGCTGGTGCGTATCTTCATGCCCTCGAAGATGAGGGTGCCCGAGAATTCGGAGCGCCTGGTCAGGTACTCTACCGGGATGCCCGATTCAGCAACGGCCGCTGTCAGCGCCGCGTCGTCCCGTATGACCGATACGTCATTGTCTCCCGACTTTTCCGCCCCGCTTATGAACACGTGGCCGGCCAGCAAGTGGGAGAAATTCTCGGACACATTGGCGCTGAACGCGCCGGCAAAGCCGTTTATCAGGGTGACAATCATGACGCCGAAGGCGATGGCCCCCCCGAGGAGGAAGGTGCGTTTCTTCTGGCGGCTCAGGTTCCTGAAGGCGATGTTTGCGATGGTTTTCACGGCGGCCTCCTATTCGCTCTGCATGGCGCGCACCGGCTGGATGCGCAGGGCCACGGCCACGGGATAGATGTGTGCGAGGAGCCCGACGACAAAAATGAGGACGAGAGAACCGACCACGGACCAGGGATTCACGATGGCCCTGAGGACCTTGCCCCCGAACAATATCTCGAAGAATTGGTTGGACGCTTCTATGCCGATGGCGTTGACGACTCCCACCGCGATGAATGACAGGAGCACGCCGACCAGGCCGAAGGTCAGCGAGAGGACCGTGGTTTCGGCCACGAACATCTTGCGCACGAAACCCTTGCCGGCGCCCAATGCCCGCATCGTACCGATCTCGGCGGTCCGCTCTATCACCGACACGACGAGTGTGTTCATGATGACGATGATGGCGACCACGGCGAGTATAATGATCGCGACGGTGAACACCACACGGAGCACGTCAACGGATTGCGCGTAGGGTCCTGCCGCTTTCTGCCAGTCGCCCGCTTCGGCGGGAATGCCCTCGGACAGGAACCAAGCGTTCAGCTTGGCGGCCGTGGCCCGCGCGGCAGAGTGATTCTCCAGCCGAAGCAGGATGGAATGCCACGCACCGGTGTCCGCCTCGTTGAGGCGTTGCCGGGCCGATGTGTCCCCCAGGATGCTGTTGAGCGCGGCGTCGTTGAGAGCTACTCCGCTGCCCGCCTGGGCGACCAGCGGATCCTCGCCGAAGAGCGTGTCCAGGTCGTCCAGCGCGAGCATGCCGGTCTCGGCCTGCGTCAGGTCGATGCTTTCCGTGGCGCCGACGGTCATACTGTTGAGCACACGAAGGGTATCGATATCAATGTAGGACAGCTGCTCGGGACCGGCGCCTTCCGAGACGCGGGTGAAGATTCCGACGATGGGGACGCTCCGCAAG
>SPCK01000293.1 GCA_004525355.1 Spirochaetales bacterium | reverse complement strand
TTGAATCCAACAATCTGACCGACAGTCTTCCCGGCGACCACGAAGAACCGGTAGCCGGTTTTGGGCGAGAATCCTGGCGCCTGGATGCCGGGTTTGCCCAAAACTGGTTTGAGGATATCCCTGATGGCGCGATCGGGTAATTTCTCCTGGACCAGCTCGATGCAGCCCTTGAGGGTCACGGCGGGGCAGAGCCGCGCGGGAATACGCAGGATTATTGCTCCTGTGGGAAAATCCCGTGCGTCCAGCACAAGCCCCCAGATCGCGTAGCGCCGGCTGAAGCTCATCGTAAAGTCATTGGGGAGCCGCGCGAAGTTGACAGGGGAGTCGTCCACTATCCTTATCTTCTCGGTGACCCAGGCATTCTCGGTGCCGTCAGGCAGCTTGCCCTGCACGATGTTGGAGTTTCGCACGGCGATGTTGTTGTCCTGCCTGTCGGCTATCCAGATGCTTTCGGCGATGTCGACGGGCAGTGATGTGTCCAGGCCGTTCGTGAATTCCGGATGGCTTACGTCTCCGCGCAGGTTGACGCATCCGGCGCGGCAGCCGTGGGCATCGCCGGGGCTCGCAGGAAGGGCCGTATGGGGAACGTGCCAGACGAATTCGGCTACCGCAAAATTCTTGGGAGTCGCGGGATCCGACGCTCCCGAGAGAGCCGGTATGGCGTACACGATCGACGGCTTTCCGGCGGCGGAAGGATCGTAGCGTTGATACTTGGTCTGGATGAAACTGGTCTGCGCCTGATCGGCGTATATTTTTTCATAGTCGTCATAGCGCGCGTCGGCGCCGTAGGGGTTGAAGTCGGCGCGCAATACGCTGCCTAGGAAAAACATCTGCGCGTGCGCAGGCCCTGGCACGATGCCTCGATTCGATATGCGCACCCACATGCGGTTGTAGTAGCAGTTCGCGGCGTCATAGTCCGTCCACCCGGAATCCGTGAGCTTGATTCGCTTGGCCGGGTCCGAGGAGTCGATCTCGATGACGCTGTCGGGGCTGTAGTCGTAGGGCACGGGATCGCCCTTGGCGAAACCCCATGGGTACGTGGATTCAGCCGTCCCCTGCGGATTTGGGAGTGTATGCAAAGCGTCGCCTCGATATACGGCCAGTGCCAGGTCCGGGCTCAGGGAACTGCCCGGAGACTGACCTGTATCGGCCTGAGTATCGCGAATATAGAAGTCCGGCAGGAATTGGCGTATCACCCCGCGCGCGTCCGCGACGCGATTTCCCGAGCTGTCCAGTTTGAAATACTCAGTGGATGGCGCGCCGGACACGAGGGTCGGGGGCTCCAGGAGCGGAGCGTCCGCATATGCCAGTATGAACAGGCGGCGGGCACTGCGCAGGCGATCCACCGTCAGCGCAAGGCCAATAGTCGAGCCGCTCCCGCTGTCGATCGATGCTCCAGCGGAAACGGACAGGGCGAGGCACGAGCTCGCGCCCAACGGCTTGATGGAATCAGACCCATACGTAGGGAAGGCCGCCCTGTTTATGAAGCCTTGCGTGGAACTCTCGGAGGAGTCGTCGTAGTCCGCGTATACGATGCGGATCTTGATCGGCACCGGCTTGGTGGAAATCTCGCCGGCGGCCGTCTTGCGGGCGTTGCAGCCGACGGCCAGGGAAGGCGTATCGCTCGCATAGGTGGGTTCGTCAGTCGTGTGGCCACCTATGTCTATGCGCGGCGAGCGGTAAAACGGCCCGTCGTCCTTGTCCGTGCCCCTGTAGACGGCGGGAAAGCCTACGGCGAGCTGGTTGGGTGTCGCGCCGGCGCCCAGCTCGTACTTGGCGTCGTAGAAGGCGTAGCGCACGTACTCGAAGTCAAGCGGGTCCAGGACCTGCCCGACGTCAGCGAGTATTCCGAACGACACCGTGGCGTACTGCGGGAATTCATCCACCGAGACTCGTGGCAGGGCGGACTCGGGCACGTCGAAACTCTGAATCGCCGCGCCGTAGAGCGTGACGCGATATGCCGGCTCCAAGGCAGCATTGCGCGTCTTGGCGACGCGAACCGTGTGGAAGCCCGTCCAAGCGGTCGTGGTGAAATTGGCGATTGCATAGGGTATCTTGCCCGGTTGCGGGTCGGGATACTCAGGATGTTGCCTGACTCCAAACCGATAATCAGCCGCGCCGGAGCGCTTGAGAAGAGCGAGTTCACAGAGATACGGCCCGTTGCGTAGGCTCAAGACCGGGCCCAGCGAGTCATACATGGTCACGCCATCGGCGGCGTCGTAGCCGGCTGCCGCGGCGGCCGTTCCGGTGGCCTTGAACATGGCCTCGATGTAGCCATAAGCGCCGAAGCCGTTTCCGGCGGTATCGTTGGACAGTACGTAGTGGTAGGATCTCGAGAAATACCCGCCAGACGATGCGGCGGATGGCTTGCTGAATGGCAGTTGCCCGGAGGTGTTCAAAGCCAAGGGCACGGTACCCGTCCCGCTCCAAGCTGGCACATCCTCGCCTCCCGGTGCCGTAAGCGTCGACGCAGGAAGCGCTTCCGGACAGGCACCCGGCAGGCCTTCCTCGCGGGGAAAGTAGCCCCAGCCTTCGAGGGCCTCGGCGTGGTGCGGGAAGGTCGACGCGTTCATGAGTTCGAATGCGAACGTGCCAGAAGGAGCGGTTCCATCCGCCGCCGGATTCTCGGTAGTCGGATTGATGGCTCCATTTACGTAGTCAGCCGTCACAAGCGCGTACGAATCATATAGGGCAATCGCGACTGGATTTGCCACGAGCGACCCCGCCGGGAAGGTCAGCGGAGTACCGTTCAATGTGGCCGCGGGCGGATTGGCGCCCGGGAAGGCAGTCAAAACGCGAACCTGCAGAGAACAACCCGAGTTTATGATTGAGGCCGACGGAGCTCCCTCCTTGAGTACCGTGACGCGCGCCGGAGCTGTCTCGACCACCCTGGCTTCCCACGCCGCGATCGTAGGCGAGGTCGTGTCGACCACGACCGTCGATGTGCCGGAGGATGACCAGTTGGCCGCAAGGTCCGACGCCTGTACTTCCAGCTCGTGACTGCCCGCGCCAAGCGCGGCTGGCGTGTATTGGAGCACGTTCCCGATATCGATCCATGAACCTCCGTCAATGCGCACGCGGTAGGACACGGCGTCGGTTACCGCGCTCCAGGTCCAGGTCGGAGTGGTGTCGTTGGTGGGGGAGAGATGGAAGGGGGCGGGAGCTGCTGGAGAGGTGATATCGACCAGGAAGGTCGCCTGAATTTCCATAGGCGAAGGCGGAACGGGAGCTTCACCGAAGGTATCATGGATGTTCGAAGCGGCGATAATCACGTTCTTGTCCGCATTGGCGTCTGTGATAGCGCCGGAGAGTGTCAGGTCCGCCCTGTTTTGCGCATTGCCAAGCTGATTGTATGTGG
Organism: Spirochaetales bacterium; assembly: GCA_004525355.1. GTDB lineage: Bacteria > Spirochaetota > Spirochaetia > Treponematales > UBA12059 > UBA5200. The sequence continues at coordinate 222 of SPCK01000293.1, read as the reverse complement.
GATTTCCGGAAAGCGCCAATGGCGGTGTACCTGATCGTCCGCCACCGGTAATTGAATAGTTATTTGAGTTGGATGCCTCGCTGTGATTCACCGGTTTAGAGAAAAACAAGTAAATCGGTGAAATGTCGGTCGGGTCATTGATGACGACGCCAGAAGCAGGAGCCGAAGAAAGAACCATCGGAGGCGCTAAAAGGTTCTTCATCCTTTGAATGCTGAAAAGGC
>SPCK01000460.1 GCA_004525355.1 Spirochaetales bacterium | reverse complement strand
CGCCATCTTCGTCTCCGTGGCCATACGGTTTACCCGGCGCAAGGGCTTCAACGTCGCGGCCTACGCCTGCTTGGGCCTGGCTGGGCTCTGTTTCTGCGTCGAGGCGATCCTCGACCTGAACTTCCTGGGGATGCTGAGCCCGTCCTGGTCCCTCGTTGTCGGGCTGGCGCTGGTGCCGCTCTCGGGCATGTTGCTGTACATCCACGGCAGGGTGCTGAGGGGCGCTGACCTGCGGAAGGTCTTCAGGCTATAACGATCCCCAAGCCCGCGGCAGTCTCGATGGCCTGTTTGGGCTGCTCCCGGACATATCCGCCCCGTTCCATCGATCTCATGGCGATCCAGGGCCGCCGACATCGCCTGTGTGCGGGACGCGGCGTCGGCTATTCCCTGCCCGGCGAACTCGCGGACGTCTCCATGTACGGGAACCTCGCCGGATGAATCCGACCGAAACCCATCCCTGTCCCGAGGATCCGGCAGTCCCGGCCGGCTTTCACGAATCCGGCCGCAATCCCGGCACGTTCCACCTGTCGGGGATTCGGGTCGGCTTGCCCGCCGCGTCCACGAAGGCCCAGGTTACTTTTGCCCGGGCGACGACCTCTCCGTCCAGGCGGATGACCTGGTCGAGGATCCCGGAAACCACGCCCTTCTTTATTGCCATGGATTCGACGTCGAGCTTGTCGTCGAGCACGGCCGGGCGCTTGTAGTCGATCTCCACTCGCGTCACATACAACCCGTAGCCGGATTTCATGCAGGCGGCGTAATCGAAGCCGATCGCCTTCAGGTATTCGTGCCTCGCTACTTCGAGATAGTGCAAGAAGTTCGCGTTGTTCACGTGTCCGTAGCCGTCGCATTCGTAGGTGCGGACGAGGATCGTCGTTTGGTGTACCATGTCACGGAGTATACGATTTTTTTCTGCTTCCCATCCAGTCTCAGGGAATCTTCCAGACGATGGTCGCTCCGACATGGGGCTGGCCGTCGCCGCCGCCGCCGGATGCGACGTACACATTGTCCGGGGCCCACGAGACACTCCATACGGGCAGGTTGTTATGGTGCTGTCCGGCGTATTCCTCTCCGCTTTCTGCGAGCCAGATCCGTATCCGCTTGTCCTCGCCTCCCGTCGCGATATACGTACCGTCGGGCGACCAGGCCAGGCCACGCGCCCAACCGGCATGGGCCTGGATGACGAGCGAAGGGGAGCCATCGCTTGGTTTCCATATCGTCAGGCGACCGTCTTGCCCGACGCTCGCCAGTCTTGCGCCATCGGGCGACCAGGCCAGGGCGTTCACGCCCGAACTGGTATTCCAGGTAGCGCCTGCGCGCGCGGACTTCCTGGCAACGTTGATTGCGAATACCCGAATGTGGCCAGCCAGGGTACCGCATGCCAGCGAGCTTCCGTCGGGCGCCCATGCCAGGGACAGGACGGCCGAATCCCCGTTTTCCCCGAGTATCTCCTTGAGATTTTCCGTGTCCCAGACGCCGAGGCGACCCGACTCCGTGCCGACGGTCAACCATCGACTCCGGGGTTCCCAGGCAAGGCACAGTAAACCTTCGATATGCAGGGTCGAAATGAGCTCAAGAGTCCCGGTTGACCACAGGCGTACGGAGCCGTCCCTGGAACCGGATGCGAGTACTTGATGACCGGTCCCATCGGCATCCGAGAGGGCCAGGCCAATGACGAAATCCTCGTGTCCCGTCAAGAGGCTGCACTGCTTTCCAGAAAGCGGCTCCCAAACCCTGATATCGCCAGTATCCGCGGTAAAGAGCAGTTCCCCATTCGAAGACCAGGCCTGGCTGTAGACGGGGCCAAAGCCGTACCTCAGGTCAGACCACTCGGCGAGATTTTTTGCGGGCGCTGGCGGCACGAGAGTTTCACATTCAGGCGCAAGAGGCGGGTTCGTTTCGGGCTTCGCCTTCCCATCGCCTTGGCAGGATGAGGCGAATAGACAGGATACGGCCAGCGCGGTCAACAAGGCTGTTTGAAGGATACCAGACATACATGCTCCTCGCTCGAAAAGTGTATCCGGGTCGATTCTATACTTCGTCTCGCACGGATGGGCTTGATATTTCTTGCGCTGACAGCAGGGCGTTGAAAAAATGCGGAGGCTGTGTTTCAACAACCTGCCAGACGCGACCGCAGGCCTAAAAAAGTAGAAAGCGGTATCCATGGCGAAATTCTTCCAGTCGGGTTACTATATCGATATGAAACCGAAATGGTATGTATCGCTCCTGTTGATCGGCTTGTCGGCTTCCTGCGCAGGCCTTGGCCGGGCCGCCCCGCTGGAGT
>SPCK01000199.1 GCA_004525355.1 Spirochaetales bacterium | reverse complement strand
GCAATGGAAGCCAGATGAGTTATGCAGAAAACCTGTTTCGTTTCTGCAAGGCCGGCCAAGTGTTTGCCGACTCCGAGGGCCACCTCGCCCCCGATTCCCGTGTCTATTTCATCGAAAACCATGGTGGGGACGCCGTCCGCTCGCGCCAACACGGTTTTCAGAGCAAGCATGACCCTTGAAAGTTCGCCGCCGGACGCCACCTGGGACAGGGGCCGTAAAGGCTCGCCACGGTTTGCCGATACATAAAACTCCGGCTCGTCCGCGCCGAACGGGCCGACGACGATCTTGCCATCGACCAATGGCTTGCGCTCCATGCGTACGGCGAACCGTGCGTTGGGCATACCGAGAGTCGTCAGGATCCGGGCAACGGCTTCTTCCAGTTCGGCTCCGAACGCTACGCGGGCCGCTGAAAGCGTTTCAGCAGTCGCGTTTACCTCTGATTCGAGACGGGTCGCCTCGCGCTCCAGCCCGACACGATCTTCTGCCCAGTTTTTCAGGCGCTCAAGCCGGATAACGGCATCGTCCCGGTATTTCAGCACTTCCGCCGAATTCGCCCCGTACTTCCGCCTTAGTTTCTGGAGCGTCGCGAGCCGTGCCTCGATTTCTTCCAGGCGACCGGGATCGTAGCGCAACTGGTCGGAATAGGTGGAGAGCGCCTGCCCAATGTCCTCCACTTCGTAATAAGAATCCTCGACCCGACGCGCTACATCGGACAGCCGTTGGTCTATTCCCTGGGCCGTCTCGAGCTGGTTCCGCGATTTCCTCAGCCTGACCAGAATTCCATCGGTATCAGAGAGAAGTTCATGGGCCGTCGAGACAGCGGCATATAGCTTCTCGTGCTGGGAAAGACGGCGTTCCTCGTCGGCCAGCTCGTCTTCCTCGCCGGCCACCGGATGAGCCGCTTCGATTTCCTCGACGGCGTACTGGAGCAGTTCTATCTCCCTGACGCGCTCGACTTCCGACGCGACCATGGTTTCCAGCAGACGCCGCCTGGAACCGAGATCGGCATAGAGGACTCCATAGGCTCGAACATCATCCTCGATACCCGCGTAGCGATCCAGAATCTGGCGATGCCGATCACGCTTGAGTAACGACTGGCTGTCTCGCTGACCGTGGACCTCTATGAGCAGTGATGCGAAATCGGCCAGGTCTTGGCGGACTACGGGTACGTTCTGGATATATACGGAGCCTCGCCCGGTTCGTTTAAGCCCCCTGCGAATGATGATAGTGCCGTCTTCCGGTTCGATTCCGTGCTCGCCCAGCCAATCCAATGCGTCCGTGTTGTCTGACACGTCCACTGTTCCAGTGACAAGGGTTTCCTCTGACCCGGTCCGTATTAGCCCCGTGTCCGCTTTGTCTCCGAGAAGGAAACCCAGCGCACCTATCAGGATGGACTTGCCTGCACCCGTTTCACCGGTCAGCAGATTCAGTCCCCTGTCGAAGCGCACGGACAGGCGATCTATTATTGCAAAATCCCTTATCGTCAATTCCTCAAGCATCGGGTCCCCCGGACCAGTTGAGCTTGGCTCTGAGAACTTGATAGAATGAGCCGCGACCGGCACAGTATAGCTTTAAACGATGTTCCGATCGACGGAAATATACATGATCGCCTTCCTGCAGGGACAGGAAATCCTGCCCATCCACGGTCAGCACGGTTTTTTCGCGCTGCTTATGTTCTACATACACCTCGACGGTCTCCTTGCCGGGGACAACCAACGGGCGATTGGAGAGCGTGAACGGACAGATCGGATTGAAAAGGAGGGCATCCATGTCCGGATCGAGAATGGGTCCTCCGGCCGCCAGAGAATACGCCGTGGAACCTGTGGGCGTCGAAATGATTACCCCATCTGATCGATAGGTACCGAGCGACGCGCCGCTCACGGTGATACTCAAGTTGACGATTTTTGCCAGGCCGGCTCCCGAAACCACGCCATCGTTCATGGCGGAAAATCGGGCGATGCGCTCGCTGTCCCGGCGGACCTCAACGTCCAACATGATCCGCTCCGAGTTTGTCAACCTGCCTGCAAGGGCATCGGATAGACGAGCCCGCCAATCGGTACGCTTTACCCACGCGATGAAGCCCAGGTTTCCCAAATTTATCGGCAATACCGGTATCCCCAAAGGGGCGATAACCCGTGCGGCATAGAGCACGGTTCCGTCACCGCCCAGCGTGATGGCGATATCGGCTCCTTCAGGTCTTGGCGGTTCGGAAGGCTTGCCTTCAAATGCGAAAACCTCAGTGGCCCAACCCATGGAGCCCAAGGCATCCGTCATATCGGCGGCTATGCGTCCCGCGTCTTCCTTCATCATATTGACAATAATGAATGCGCGGCCGGAGGTTCCGTTCACATGCGTCCTTTCATTTCCGTTACAAGTTCCTGCGCATACCGTCCAGGGGCGTACCGGACCCGCCTCGATATGGAGACATGGTGATCTCCTCGCTGCCTGAGGTTCTGCTATGGCAAGGTCGCCAGTACCTTGGCGACCTTCTGGGCCACCGAGGCTCCAATTCTTGGGTGCAGGGGAAAGGCCACCGCCCGGTTGGCCAATGAAGCAGCATGTTGGCACAGGTCTCCGGGCACAAAACCTGCCGTGATACATGTTCCATCGAACGCCATAACTGTCTGCACGCCTTTCTTGCGGGCGTATGCCCGGACATCCTTGACGCCGGATTCAAGTACAACGACGTAGCCGAAATACGCGCTCTCGCCTTCTGCCGATTGCGAAAGCGCACGCTTGCGGGATCTCGCAAGGGACTGGGAATACAGTTCGTGTAAACCCTTCCGCTTTTCCAGGAACTTTTCCAAGTCCTTGAGCTGCGAAAAGGCCAGTGCCGCGTTCATGTCGGCCAGAAGTTCCTCGGGAACGAGATGCTCGCTCGCGTTCCTGAGCACCTGTGCGTCCCGCTTTGAGGATGCGGAAAGCAATGCTCCGCCGCCCGCGGTAAAACTGGCCGCGTGCTCCAATCCCATGAGCGAAAAAATTCCCAGGGATCCCGCCTTGGATTCGCCGGAGACGGCCCCGAGGGAGGTCGTGACGTCCTCGATGACTGGCAAGCCTATTTCAAGCAGCATCGCCGGATCAGGCAGAATACCCCAAGGCTCAGCCAGGTAGAGCACTTTGGCTCCCCCGCCCGCAAGACGTTCGACGGAGGAAGCATCGATACATCCGCTGCCAATATCCGCGTCGAGCCAGATCGGCTTCAATCCGCGTGCGTCAAGACACTTGAAAGCCCAAGCGGAAGAAAGAGCCGATAAGCCGACCGAATCACCAGGGGCCAGTCCCAGAGCCTCAAATGCCAGGTTCAGGGCGACGATTGGGTTCCGTAAGGCGACAGAATAGTCATAGCCCAGTCGTTCCTTGACCACCTTGAGGAAACGATCGACATATTCTCCTGGAGCCAGATTATCGCTGACCATGCAATTGAGGACGGAATCCATATCCTTCCGCCTTATATATGAGCATAGAGCCGGTATTTCCATAGCGGAGAAGCCTACTTCCTTATTTCTTCTATTTTCTGAAGTTCCTTGGCATTGAACAATTTTCTGATATCCAGAATGATCAGATACCCGGTGTCCTGGTTTACGACGCCCTGGATATACTCGGCCCCTATACCTGACAACATCTGCGGCGGCGGTTGAACATCAGAATAGTCGATAGACACTACGCGCTCGACCTTGTCAATAATGACGCCAAGCTTCATACCACTCATGTCGATTATAATAAATCCCGAAAGCAATATGTCGTCTTCGGCTAATGTTGCCTTTCTCAGATGGAATCTCTTGTGTAGGTTGATGATGGGAATTATTTCACCGCGAAGGTTGAACAAACCTTCAACATACGCCGGAGCATTGGGAATGGACCTGATATCCGTGGATGGAACGATCTCTTTTACATCCATTATATCCATGGCATATAACTCTTCGCTCAACTGAAACGTGACGAGCTGCATCAATGCTTCCCTGTCCGCCATTACGCCCTCCGGTCGAATGTAGAGTATTACCAAAAAAATTGTAGCATCTTTCCAGCCTCAGGGCAAGGGCGCTCTAGTTTCCGCCTCTTGGTCACGCCCGCCTCGCTGGGCTTCGTACATGCGATAATAGAGCCCGTGTGCCGACAGGAGTTCATGATGGGACCCCGATTCAACGATGTGTCCATCGTTGATGACGAGTATGAGGTCGGCTTCGCGGATCGTGCTCAGGCGGTGGGCAATCACGAAGGTTGTGCGACCCGCCATCAATGTGCGCAGCCCCCGTTGTACGTGAATCTCGGTTCTGGTGTCCAACGATCCGGTAGCCTCGTCAAGAATCAATACATCGGGCCTCGCAAGCGCGGCACGCGCGATGGCCAAAAGCTGGAATTGCCCATGCGACATGCCCGTTTCCCCGGAACCAATGATTGTGTCAAGACCTCCTGGCAGTCGCTCGATGAACGGCAAGGCACCCGCCGCCTCGCAGGCGACGAGAATCGCGTCATCCCCGACATCCGGGCGGGCATAACGGACGTTTTCGCGTACGGTCCCCGGAAAAAGATACGCGTCCTGGAGGACCACGCCGAACCTGCCAAGATAGTCGGCGCGTCGGAAGGCGCGCACATCGACTCCGTCCATCGTAATCCTGCCCGAACTCGGATCATAGAACCTTGCCAGTAGATTGGCTATCGTGGTTTTTCCGGCGCCAGTTGGCCCGACGATGGCAGTCAGGCTGCCGGCAGGCGCATCGATATCGATATCGAGAAGCACGGGACATCCCGCCTCGTACGAGAACCCGACGTCCTC
>SPCK01000371.1 GCA_004525355.1 Spirochaetales bacterium | reverse complement strand
GTTCAAGAATTGGATACCCGTATCGTAATCCAGGTCTTGAAGGGACGCATTCCCCTGGTTGCTTTCGGCTTGACCGTCATTGCTCCCGCCATGATCGAGCTTGCTCCCGCCGCGGGACCGAATAAGGACCAATCTGGCCTCGTTGTACGAGAGGGCGCGGAACGCGCTCGGGGAGAGGCCGAAGCGGTCGCGGAAGGCGCGCGAGAAGACGCTGGAGCCGGAGAAGCCGCAGCCAAGGGCGATGCCGGTTATGTCCGATTTGGGGTCGGTGCGCAGCAGGGATGCCGCGCGCGCGAGGCGCAGGCGCTTGACGAACTCGCCAGGCGTCTCGCCGGTCATGGCAAGGAAGAGCCGATGGAAATGAAAGCGGCTGAAGCAGGCGGCGTCCGCCATCTCGGCGAGGTCGAACTCGCGTCCGCTGTTGGCGTAGGCAAAATCGACGGCGCGGTTGACGCGCGTCTCGTATTCCTTGCGCAGCCAGGCTGCTCGTATGTCCATGGTGCATCCTCCCCGGAACGAATCCGGCCTTCAGGTTTTCTTGGCCAGGTTGACCACCCAGCGCTCGTTCTTGAGCCAACGGTGCGCGATGAACCACTTGGCCAGGTCGGAGACCTTGACGATGGCGTACATGGCCACCGGCCCGACCGGCGTGAGCAGCGCCAGGGCAAAGGCGCCGGGCATAAAGAGGCCATAGGTGACGCCCACATCGACAGCGACGCCCATCATCATGTCGCCCCCCGAACGCGCCACGGCAAACTGGGCGTTCAGGAGGCTCCACAGCGGCAGGTAGCATGATATCACCAGAATGAGTCCGCCGGTGATGGCGGTCGCGTTGGGCGTCAGGTTCATGAAGATGAAGGGCACTATCAGGATGCTGGCCGTCTGGAGCAGACCGAGCACGGCGCCCGCCACCACGGAACCGCTCATCATCCAGCGGGCCTTGCTGCGCGCTTCGTCCAGTCGGTCGCCGCCCAGGGCCCCGCCGACGATAACCCCGGTGGATACGTGGATGCCGGTGAACACCAGGAAGAAGATGTTGGCGATGGCCCACCCGGCGGCCATGCCCGCCACGACTTCGGCGCCGCCGCGGCCATTGTACAGGGCAGTCGTGACCGTCTCCGATACCACCCAGGTCGCTTCCGACAAGAGCATGAGCCCGGACTTGAGAAGGATTTCCAGGAAGAGCGGCCAGCGCGCCTTGAAAAGCCTGAGCAAGGGTACGTAAAAGCCCGGCTTGTTCACCCTGGTATAGATCATGAAAGCGACGACCTCGAACGCGCGCGCGGCATTGGTAGCAAGCGCGGCCCCCAGGATCTCCAGCCGCGGAGCGCCCAGGTTGCCGTAGATGAACACCCAATTGAGAAACGTGTTGATCAGGGTGGCGACGACCGAGATGACCAGGGGTACTTTGGGCCGCCCGATCTCCCTGAACGCCGAGCCGATGGCCTGGGACAGCCCCATCGGCAGGAAGAGCCAGGAGACGGTTCGCAGGTATTCGGCGCCGCGCAGGATGATCTCGTCACGCGCGGAGTTTCCGATGGTCATCATACCGATGAGTTTGTCGGGCATGAGCTGGCAGATGGCCATGTACAGGCCGGATACCAGAAGCGTCATGATGGCCTTGAAGCGGAAGGCCTGCTGCATGCCCTCCTCGTCCTTTGCGCCGCGGTATTGGGACATGTAGACGCCGCCCGCGCCCGAGAGCGTGAACATGAATACGAAGTAGACGAAGTTGACCTGGTTGGCCACGTTGACCGCGGCCATCTTGGCGTCACCCAGGCCGGCCACCATGAAATTGTCTATGAGCGAGACGAGGCTCTGTATAAGCTGTTGGGCCATGACCGGCACCGCAACCGCGAGCGCCTCGCGGTAGAACGATGCCGGACCGAATAGGGACGGCCGCGGACGGAGTTGGTTCATCGCAATAAAATTACGTGAAAAACCGGTTTATGCACAATGGGGGCAACCATGAGAATCCAATGGCATCCGTATCAGAGTCAAGCCGCTGAGCGAGGGCGCAGAAACACCCGTCCACGTGAATAAATATTTATTCATATATTTATTGACAGCACTCCACAACGGGCTGATGATTCAAGAATCCGGTACTGCCGAGCGCAGAATCCCGCCCCGTAATAAGCATCCCTTCGACAGCTCCGCCCTTCCTCGCTTGTTCCGCGTACGGCACCACATCACCATTCGAAGGAAGTACGACGAGTTTCGACAATCCCGGGTTCAAATTTTAAAAAGGAGGAATCCATGAAACAGTTTCTTCTCGCACTGTTTCTTTTCACAACCGGCCTGACCGCCTGGGGCCAGGGTCCGAGACTGGCGATAACCAGAGTTGAACCCATCGGAGTCGAGGACGCGACGGCACGGCTTACTGAAGAATTATTGCAGACGGAATTCTCCCGATACCCGCAATTCCAGCTGATAGAACGCGGCAGGCTCAACGAACTGCTCATGGAACAGGAACTGCAGATGGCCGGCATAACCAACGCCGAAAGCGCTGCCAGGGTCGGCGGCATATTGAACGTGCAGAAGGTCGTGTTCGGCTCGATCGGCCGCTACGACAGCCAGTACGTCAAGTTCGTGCTGTCCCTGCGCATCGTTGACGTTGAACGCGGGTCCGTTGAAGCAGCCGAGAGCGTGCAGGTCCGGACGCAGGAAGACCTTATTGGCGCGGTGACGGAGATAGTCAGGCGACTCGCCGGGCGCATCGAACTCGTCGGTTCGATCGCGGCGATCGACGGCGATGCTGTCTACGTTTCGCTCGGGACCGCGGCGGGCATGGAACCGGACCAGGTGCTATCAGTCGTCCAGATCGATGCGGTCACGGATGCCGCCGGCAGGATCGTGATGCGGGAGGAACGCCCCGTCGCCAACCTTGTGGTGGAGAGCGCTAGCCTCGAGGGCAGCCGTTGCCGCGTGCGGGAGCTGGCGGGAGAACTGTCGCTTGGCATGAGCGTAC
>SPCK01000320.1 GCA_004525355.1 Spirochaetales bacterium | reverse complement strand
CATGGGTGGCAAGGACGACAGTGCCGATGTACCCAAAACCGTCATCGTGTACTCCAGCGTCGACGAGGCTAACGCCAAGAAGATACTCGACGCCTTCACCGCGGATACGGGCATCACGGCCCAATTCGTTCAGCTGTCCTCGGGACCAGCCCTGGCCAGGATCAAGGCTGAGTCCGCCAATCCCCAGGCCGACGTCTGGCTGGGCGCCCCGAGCGAGAACCACATCATCGCCAAGCAGGATGGACTGACCGTACAGCATAAAGGCGGAAACTTCTCCGACCTCAAGCCCGAGTTCAAGGATCCCGAAGGCTACTGGCGCAGTTTTTACATGAATCCCATGGCATTCGCCATCAACAAGGAAATCCTGGCGCGCTCGAACGCCCCGATGCCCAAGTCCTGGGCAGATCTATTGAATCCGGCGTACAAGGGTCAGGTCCAGATGCCCACTCCGCAATCGTCGGGCACTGCGTACAATGTGGTGGCGTCACTCGTCGTCCTGATGGGCGAGGAGAAGGCCTTCGACTACATGAAGAAACTCGGCCCGAACATCCAGACCTATACCTCCTCCGGTACTGCCCCGTCCAAGGGCGTCTCGGTCGGGCAGTGCATGGTCGGCCTCCAGTTCACTCCCGCGTTCTTCGAGTTCATCGACCAAGGCTTCCCGCTCGAGGTCGTATTCCCGGCCGAGGGAGTCTGGTTTGAATCGCCCGCCGTCTCGATCCTGAAAGGGGCACCGAATCTCAAGGCCGCGCAGATCCTGGTCGAGTGGCTCACTTCCCAGAAGGGCCAGACCGTACTTACGGAAAAGAAAACCTATTTCTATCCGATAATCCCCGGCGTCAAGCTGGGAGCCGGCATGCCGGCCTTCGCGTCGCTGAAGACCATTCCCGTCGATCCGTTATGGGCCGGAGCGGAGAAAAAACGTCTCGTGGAGCGCTGGGTAGCAGAAGTGCTGCCTGCCAAGTAAACCAAGTCCAACGGCCGCGGCCCCCATGCAGGCGGGACCGCGGCCAACCCCCAGCAGGAGATATCGGACATGCTACGAAACCCCTTCGCCCGAAGCGTCGGAGAATTGCGCCGATTGGCACGGGACCCCGTCCTGGCTATCGTCGTAACCGCGGTATTGGCCGCCCTGGCCGTATTCATCATTTATCCCTTGGTCATGGTCGTCCTGGCGAGCCTGCGTCCCGGCGGAAAATGGACCCTGGGTGTATTCGGAGAAGTCCTCGGCAACGCGTACCTGGGACTGGCGTTCCGAAACAGCCTCCTGATGGGAACGCTTACCGCGGTCATCGGCAGTGCGCTCGGATTCCTGTTCGCGTTCGCGGTGACCAGGGCCGACGTTCCGCTCAAGCGCTTCCTTCACGCCATTGCCATCATCCCGATCGTGTCGCCACCGTTCATCGGCGCTCTCGCCATCATCATGCTCTTCGGGAACAACGGCTTCATCACCTGGAATATCCTGCGTATCCAGAATTTCCCGATATACGGTTTCAGGGGCCTGATGTTCGCCCAGGCGATAACCTTCTTCCCGGTGGCCTACCTGACCCTGAGGGGAGTCCTCGAGTCGATCAACCCGACCCTTGAAGACGCTGCCCTGGACCTCGGGGGGTCGAGGTTCAAGGTTTTCATGCGGGTAACCCTCCCTCTGGCCGCGCCCGGGATAGCCAGCGCCATGCTGATATTGTTCATCGAGACGCTCGCCGACTTCGGGAACCCCCTGATACTCGCGGGTAGCCGCTTTCCCGTGTTGTCGGTTCAGGCCTACCTGGAAATTACCGGGATGTACGACCTGCCCAAGGGAGCGACGCTTTCGCTGCTGCTCCTCATTCCCTCGATAACGGCCTGGGTGATCCAGAAGTACTGGGTTTCCCGCAAGCGCTACGTCACCATCACGGGAAAGCCCACGATGAGCTCCGTCAAGATCGTGAGCCCGGCGGCAAGGGTCGCGATCTTCGCGGGTTGCCTGTTCGTGGCGGCGCTGGTGGTGCTCGTCTACGCGGCCATCCTGTGGGGGGCGTTCGCGAACGTCTGGGGAAACGACAATTCGCTTACGCTCAGGCATTTCGCCTACGTGTTCAGCGTCGGGTTCAAGGCCGTACGCGACACCCTGATCATCGCCGGACTGTCTACGCCCATAGCAGGGCTCCTTGGCATGGTCATTGCGTTCCTGGTAATCCGCAAGAACTTTCCGGGTAGAAAATTCATGGAATTCACCAGCATGCTGAGTTTCGCCGTTCCTGGCACCGTGATAGGAATCGGGTACATCCTGGCCTTCAACCGGCGACCCCTGGCGCTGACGGGAACCCTGGCGATACTGCTGCTGAACTTCATCTTCCGGTATATCCCGGTGGGAATAGAATCGGGCGTGGCCATTCTCAGGCAGATCGATCCTTCCATCGAGGAAGCGGCAATCGACCTGGGGGCGGACGCGAGGACAACGTTCTCCAAGGTCACACTCCCGATGATAGTACCCGCTTATTTCTCCGGTCTCGTCTTCACGTTCGTCCGGGCGATGACCGCGATCAGCGCCGCCATATTCCTGGTGTCCGCCAGGTGGAACCTGATGACCGTGCAGATCATGGCCCAGGTCGAATCGGGCCGCCTGGGCGCGGCCGCCGCGTTCAGCGTGATTCTCGTAGCCATCATCTTCGCCGCAATACTCCTGATCCGCGCGCTCCTGCGGGCGCGCTACGGCCGCTACGGCGGTTCAATGCTTCGCTTCTAAGGGGTGCACCATGAGCGTACGGCTAATAAACGTTTCGAAGATATTCCATGACCCATCGCGATCGGAAGGGGAGGTCATCGCCGTCGACCAGGTCAGCCTGGACGTCGCCGAGGGCGAGTTCGTCACGCTCCTGGGGCCATCTGGCTGTGGAAAGACGACGACACTCCGAATCGTCTCGGGGTTCGAGGCGCCGACCGAGGGCGAGGTCGTCATAGACGGGCGACGCGTCAACGACGATCCCCCCAACAAGCGCGATACCGCGATGGTATTCCAGAGCTACGCGATCTTCCCGCACATGTCGGTCGAGCAGAACGTCGCATTCGGCCTCGAACTCAAGGGCCGCCCCAAGGCCGAAGTCCGGGACGAGACGGCGAGGATCATGGAGGTGATGGGACTGTCGGTCATGGCCAAGCGCCGACCGGACCAGCTCTCTGGCGGACAGCAGCAGCGGGTGGCCCTGGCCAGGGCCATCGTCAACAGACCGAAGGTTCTGCTGTTCGACGAGCCGCTATCCAACCTGGATGCCAAGCTGCGCGACCAGATGCGGCTGGAGATACGCCGCATCCAGCAGACGTTCGGAATAACCAGCATCT
>SPCK01000335.1 GCA_004525355.1 Spirochaetales bacterium | reverse complement strand
GGAGAACTTCACGCGGGGCGGGCCACGCTACGACCTGATCATGGACAACGTCGGGAGCCACTCGCTGTCGGATACCAGGCGCGCGCTTGAGCCGCAAGGAGTTCATATCCCGATCAGCGGTCATGCCGGAATGGGCTGGATCATCGCTGCCGCCCTGACGGCGGTATTCGTACGTCAGCAGAGTAGCCCCTTCGTCGCATCCACGACCGGCAAGGACCTGATCGCTCTCAACGAATTTATCGAGGCCGGCACTATCACTCCGATCATCGATCGCACCTATCCGCTTGGCGATGCAGCCGCGGCCTTCCGGTATCTGGACGAAGGGCATGCCCGCGGAAAGGTCGTTATCACGGTGGAGCATGCGTATGCGTAGCGCCGATCAGCATGGAGGAAAATCAGCCCAACCATGGCTGAAATGTAGATCACGCTCTCGGGACTATGGGTGGCCGTGATCCTGACGTATTCCTTGGGGGATGTGTCGCGCGCTTTCTCGTGCAGCGTCTCCCCATAGATACATATTGAACTTTGCTGCATATATTGCATCCGGCTTTTCTTGGCCAAGTGATTCATGAAACCGTTCTCCATTGGCTTATAAGGTTCGGATGAACCGAATAGGTCGCCGCTGGTTCCTGAATCGTCTTCTCTCCGCGAAGTGCTTCGAGCGCGACCTTTGCCTTGAAATCCTCGTCCCAACGCTTGTGCATGCCCAACTTCATGCCTCCTGGCAGGTTTCAATCAAGGATCGCGGATCCACTGATCGTATGGGTAGCAAGCTGTATTGAATCCCGGGCTCATTATACTTCCACGGCAGTCCGATTCTATAGACAGTGAATATTGGTTGCGTTACCTGACCCTTTTGGTGTATCGTATGAGGTCAAGCTGGTTTCGTTTTTGGCTCGGAGGTCATGAATGAAGGGTTCACTGCTCGGAAACATCCCGGTCTTCTTTAAATTTCTGGCGCTGACCGTGGTTTTTCTGGCCGCGTTCTCCTTTACGTATATGACCGCCGACAAGGGTCTACGATCGCTTGGAAACGCGCTTGAGACAATCCAGGTCGTCCAGATGAAGACATACCGCGCGGTCTCGGATGTTCGCTCGCGAATGGCCATGTACAATTCCAAGGTCCTTCTGCTCGTGAACGCGGCGATCGCCGGAGAATCCTCGAGCGAAATCAGCTCCAGACTTTTTTGGCTTCAAGACTCGGAAATCAAATTGACCCAGGCGATCAACGCTGTCGACTCGCTTTCAACCAATGACGCCATCGTCGCCGACCTGCTTGCCTATGTTGAATCAGCCGCGCGCGTCCGTACCGCCGCGACCGGCTCGCTGACCGCGGTAAAGGCTGCTCTCAATGAAACGGTAACCTTGTACGAGGCCATCGAGAGAAACCTTGACGTTATCGAATTAACCGAACGCACCAAGCAGGATGAAAGCTACAGTGTAGCAATGGAGGTTGGCTCGACAAGCAGGCGCTTGCTCCTCCTTGTCAACGTGATCGCCGCGCTTCTGATTCTTGCTGCGTCTGCCGTGATATCCCTGTCAATGACAAGGCCGCTGGCCACACTGGTCAAAAGCCTCAGTCGCATGGCCCAGGGCGACTGCACCGAGCGGATTGGCACGACTGGTACCGACGAGATAGGCTCGATAGCCGCCGCCGCGAATGACCTGACCGCGTCGCTCAACACCATCGTCGGAACGGTACGGGAGCGCGTGCTATCACTCAGACAACAGGGTGAGGAGCTTGCGACACAAATGCAACAGATGTCAGGCTCGGTTGTGAGTATCGATACCGCCATCGCAGGCTCCCACGACGGGCTTGCAAAGCAAACTGAAGCCGTTGCGGCGGTAGCTACCGCGATAGAGGAACTTGCCAGAAACGTCGACTCGCTGTTCTCGATGATCGGCGACCAGGGAGCGGTCATTAGCCAGTCATCGTCATTGGTTGAACAGATGATAACGAATGTCAAGGATATTGCGTCCAACACCGACTCGGCGGGTAAAGCGGCGGAATTGCTTCTGTCCTCGTCCAACGATGGATCGACGGTGCTCGGCGACATGGATACGGCCGTATTGGAAATAACGCGCTATTCCGAGGGTTTGGCCGCGGCCGCGGAGACGATAGGCGACGTAGCCAAGCATACAAACCTGCTGGCAATGAACGCAGCCATCGAGGCCGCGCACGCCGGTAGCGCCGGCAGCGGTTTTGCGGTCGTGGCTGAAGAGATTCGCAAACTCGCCGAGAGAAGCGCATCACAGGCCACTGAAATTTCGACAGACCTGTCCAGGGTGGCTGAATCAATAGCCAAGGTAAAAATCGCCACCGCTGCGGTAACCGGTTCTTTTGGAACGGTGTTGATCCAGGCCAAGGACGTCGGGCGGATCGTCTCTGAAATCAGACGCGCCACCGCGGAACAGAATGTCGGCGGTTCCCAGGTGCTAGAAGGTCTGGCGCGCCTTGTATCGATAACAAAACAGGTCAACGATGGCGCCCAGGAAATGACAATCGGGAACGGGCAGATCCTTGAACAGGTATCGACGCTCAAGGCAGTTGCGGAGGCCACTGTTATCGCAAACGATGCCATCGGCAGGGGCACAGCTGACATCGAGCGCGCCGTCCTGGCCACGTCAGAATTGACCGAACTCAACGAACGGCAGATCTTGGCCGTGCTTCAGGGCGTGGACGCGTTCAAGATAGATTCGTAAGCTACGACCCGGGCAAGTTGTCATTGGCCCAGATCGGTAACGCCGCTTCAGTTCCTGGTGGTGCAGGACATTTATCTCACCGAAACGGCGCGATATTCATGCCTTTCTTCCATTACGTCGAGGCAGCGGCCAACCTGTTGACCAACGCCACGCACGATCCGATGGCGGAACTACCCGAGTTCAAGGTTTGTGCCGCAAGGATCGGTACAATGTAATTTCGCACGGAATTGTGTTGTCGCTATACGAGAAGCTCAGGAAAGGCCTTGCGTTCTCCCGAGGGAACAACATACCCGCCAACCATGAATTCCGCGACATTCCGCATGGTTGCGGATCTTTCCCGTACGAAAGCGGCCTTTCGTTTGCCGATATAATCGAGCACGATCTTCTTCGCGTCTTCCAGGTCATCGTCGTATACCGTCAGGATGGTATCGGTATGCCCGTCGATGGCCACGTTGGGATACAAGCTGTTGATGTTCTGAAAACTGACGTAGCTCGTAATCCCGGAAGCGTCG
>SPCK01000011.1 GCA_004525355.1 Spirochaetales bacterium | reverse complement strand
TTCCGATACAGCAATCCTTGTTCAACCCATGGTGTATGGCAACTACGGCAAGAATTCAGCCTCTGGAGCCTTCTACACCAGGAACGTGGTCAATGGCGAGAAGAAACTCCAGGGCGAGTATTTCGTCGAGCGCTTCGACGAGATAGGCGCCGATGGCAATGATATCAACAAGATAGCTCCCAAGCATCTGAAAGAATTGCAGCGGCTTGCCGAGTCGTTGGAAGATCACCACAAGGAGATTCGCCAGATTCGTTTCACGATCGAGAAGGACCGGCTGTGGCTCATCGAACAGCGCCAGGTAATGGCAAAGAGTACACAATCCGATCTCAAACTGTACCTGGATCTGAATTCCCGCAAGGTGGTTGATGACCGGTTTGTTATCCAGTCCATCAAGCCTGGTCGATTGAACGAAATTCTCCATCCGATCGTCGACATGAGTTCAGTCAAGAAACTACATGCATTGAACGGTGGGATTACCGGTGCCCCTGGAGCCGCAATCGGACGGGTCTACTTCAGTACCGAGAGTCTGCTCGACGCATACCGGATGGCGCAGCAAAAAGGCGAAGACAAGCGCTTCATACTCTGTATGATTTCCACCTTTGCCGAGGACGTAAAGGCCATCGAGGTCGCTTCCGGCGTGCTTTCATGCGAAGGCGGTTACTCGGCCCACGCATCCGTCGTTGCCAGGCAGTATGGCAAGGTATCCCTGGTCAAACCCGAGATGAGGATCAGGGGAAGGAAGGCGACCATTGGCGACCAGCCAATCGCCGAGGGCGATTTCATCACGATAAACGTTCCGTATTATGGCGAGCCGCAAATATTCATCGGCAAGGCCGAGCTTATTGAGCCCAACCCGGCGGAATCCGGCCTGTTCGAGTTTATCGCGATCGTAAAGAAGCACATGAAGAACTTCCATGTCCGCGCCAACGCGGACAGTCCCCGGGATGCTACCCTGGCGCTGTCTTTCGGCGCTGACGGCATCGGCCTGTGCCGTACCGAGCACATGTTCTTCAACGAGAAACGCATCAACGTGTTCCGTGAAATGATTCTGGCCGATTCCGTGGATGAGCGCGAGAAAGCCCTCACCAGGCTCCAAGTCATGCAGCGTGAAGATTTCTATGGCCTGCTCAAGGTGATGGCCGGCAAGAACGTGACCATCCGGTTGTTGGATGCGCCTCTGCATGAATTCCTTCCTCACAACGAACAGGAGCTCGATTCGTTCATGACGTATCTAGGTAGTGGAAAGAAGGGCGCCAAGATGCTTTCCAAGGCCGAGGTACGAGCCAGGATGGACGGGCTTTCGGAGTTCAATCCCATGCTCGGGCATCGCGGATGTCGTATCGCGGTGAGCTATCCGGAAATCTATGCGATGCAGACACGGGCCGTTTTCGAAGCGGCCTTCAAGCTCAGGGAAGAAAAAATCGATGTCCGGCCGGAGATAATGATCCCGATCGTGATGAATTCCGCGGAACTCAAGCTTATCGTCTATGGGAAGAAGATAGAGGGCAAAACGTATCGCGGTATCGTCGATATTGAGGAAGAGGTTCGCAAGAAACTCGGCGACAAGCCCTTGCCCTATCGCGTAGGGACAATGATCGAGCTGCCCGCGGCAGCACTGTCCGCTGGCGAGATCGCCCGCTACAGCGAGTTTTTCAGCTTCGGAACCAACGACCTTACCCAGACTACGATGGGTATCAGCCGTGACGACTTCAATGGTTTCATGCCTGATTATTCTACGTACGACCTTATCGAGGGCAATCCGTTCTCGAACTTGGTCAGTCCGGTCAAGGAATTGGTATCGATTGCCGCCAGGAGGGGCAGGATGACACGTCCTAACCTGGAAATGGGTTTGTGCGGTGAACATGGAGCCAATCCCGACAACGTGCGCTTCTGCATGGACACCGGCCTCAATTATGTATCGTGTTCGCCCTATTCGGTTCCCATAGCCTGTCTGGCGGTAGCGCAGGTGGAACTGGAGCGATCAAAGCAGTAGTCAAGGCAGTTTGGTGAAAAATTCGGGGCTCCGATTCATCGGAGCCCCGTTTCTTTTGTTTCTGTCCAAAAGTTTTCAGGTATCAGATCCGCTTTGGCGGCCAGGGAAGAAAAATGCTTACCTTGCGCTTGTATTCCTCGTAATCGGTCTGCCCGCCGTACTTCCCGTCGGCGGCCTTCTCAAGTAGGGGGATGCCGGAAACGAATAGGAGCATCGTGGTTATCCAGACTGGGCCGACCAAGGCGGATACGCTGTCAGCTCCCAATTCAGGTAGGCAATAGATATACACGCCCGCCCAGAGCAGCATTTCGCCAAAATAATTGGGATGCCTCGACCAACTCCATAACCCGCTTTTCATGAAGCCGGATTGCTCGCTACGCTTGAATGTCGATTTCTGGGCGTCAGCCGTGGTTTCCAGAAGCATTCCGATCAGCCAGATGGCTGCACCAGCGATGCTCACGATGGAAAAGGAGCGGCTGACATTATCATTGGAGACGGTGATGGAGACGGGAACAAGCACGATCGCGACCGTGATCGCCTGGAGTATCCAGAAACCTGCGAACTTGAGCGGCTTGTCCCTGATGCCGTCGAAGCGATGATCCTTCCTGGAAACGAGTATCCTGCCCAGGAGATAGGAACCCAGCCTGGCCGCCCAGATGATCACCATTGCTGCGGCCATCAGCCGGTAGGTGTCCGATACTCCCTTGATCAGGACCAGCATCAGGACTACTGCTGCGAAAGACAGGCTGTACGAGAGGTCGGTGACCACATCCGTCTTCCTGAGGGCGGCGAACACGAAGAATGCCGCGTTGATGCCCAAGCTGATAAGCAGGGACAGAAGAACAGGATGCACGGGAACCTCCTATTCGCTGGTATACTCCCAAGTCATGGTTTCCTGAATATTGAGCTTAAGGGCTTTCGAAACCTTTCTTGCATCAGGCATCGGGGCTCCAGCTTCCTTGTTGAAAGTTTTCTCGAAAAAGAGCTCCATGCTGTCAAATATATCGGGCAGGGGGTAGAAAGCAAAAGAGAAATTCACGCCTGTGGGCTTGAGGACGGTAAAGGACGTATAGGACATGATCGATTTTTTTGCCCAGTAAATCTTGGTCTGATTCTTGCATGTGTGCAACTCGAGTTCACTGAAGCGAAGCGGTATCTGTTCATCACGAGAACGTACGTAGGGCTCTTCCGACTTTTTTGAATAGCTCATGGGCTCGACAAGGATGTACAGTTTCTTGCCGTCGGTCTGGAAGGTCAGGCCGTCTTCGGACGGGTAGATTGATTTGACATTGTTGTAAGAAACGATCTCGTAGCGTGAGTATGCCGAGTTTGGGCTGAAGAACGAGGATATGATGAAGCCATTCTCGCTGGGTAGTGTATTTTTGCCGTATGCATCGTATAGATCCATTGCCTTTACCGCCACGTAGTACCTCCTGAAAAGCGTCTGGCTACAGGATAATCGAAAAGACCTGGCTTAACAACTCATTTTCGTCACATAGCACCCGGATGCTCGAGTCGCTCCGCCTGTTCCCTGAAGCGCACGGCGAGGTCGGGGACCCCGCCACGTTCATACAGCCGCGCCAGGTTGCGCAGGGGTCGGGGATCGGCTGGAGCCAGGTCGGACGCCCGTCCGAATGCCGCCGCTGCCTGCTCGGGGAGATTCGCCCTTGCACGCAGTACGCCGAGAGCAAGGTAGGGCTCCGGATTGTTTCCGATGTAGGTCGCGCCGCGTTCAAGGAGGTCCGCCGCAAGAGCGGACGCTCCCGAGCGGTCAAGCGAGAAGGCGAGACCCAGCAAGAGTTCGGCGTTACGCGGTTCACGTTTCAGCAGCGCGCGGTACTGCGCTGCCGCCTCGCGGTATCGGCCGGCGTTGCGGTAGCAGAGGGCCAGTAATCCCTCCGCCGAGCGATCCGCGGCACCGTAGGCATACCCGTCTTCTATCGTGCGCACCGAGTCGTCCCATTTGCCTTTTTCCATCAAAACGGAGACGAAATCGCGCCGCAATGCAAGATTGTCGGGAAAGGCGCCTAGGTAGGCACGGTATCGTTCAAGAATTTCATCCCCCAGCTTGAGGGACTCGGCGGCTGAAATACGGTACAGCAAGGCCATTTCGTTCTGCGGCTGGATTTCCAGGAGATCCTCGAACCAGCGATCGGCAAGTCCGGGCATTCCCAGCTTGTATTGGCATTCACCTAGAATAAACATCAGGCGCGGGTCGCCCGGCCTGGCCTTCAGAAGCTTTTGCACGCGGGGCAGGAGCGCGCTCGCTGGCTCTCCTTCACGGGCATCGCACAGGACGGCGATGAATTCGCTGTCTGCGGGATTGGCCCCCCTGGATGCAGCTGCCTTGGCTGCCTTTCTGGCCCCGGAGCAGTCGCCGAGTTCCCACAGTGACAGCGCGAGACCCATTTGCAGATCGGCCGATGCGGGATCGGCTTTGCAGGCCAAACCGTAATGATTGGCCGCTTTCTCGAATCGTCCGAGTTCGTAATTCGCTTGGGCCGCTATCGCCCTGACGGCGGCATCCCGGTCGCCCCGCTTGATTCTACCGAGTGCCGTTTCCAGGGCGCCATGAGCGTCGCCTTGGGACAGTGAGATCGCAGCGCGCCAGCGGTCGAGGATATCTTCGGTCCAACTCGCGTCTGCGAGTCCAGGTAGCTCGGTGCCCGTCTCCTGGATAAGCCTGAGAGCCTCATCGGGTTTGCCCGTGGCGAAACAGAGCGCCGCGGCCTGAAGGGCGATGGAGCCATCCCCTGGCGCCATCTTCAGTGCCTCGCGAAGGTCGGCTATGGCCTCGTCGAAGCGGCCTGCCGCTCGAAACGCCTTGGCGCGGTGTATCCGGATGGACGGGCCATCGGTACCGTTGTCTATGACGAAATCCAGCATCTGTCTGGCCAGGTCGAATTCGTCCCTGCCTAGAAGCCTGATGGCGTGAATGTACAGGGCGTTCAAGTAGCCATGAAGGATTCGCTCATCGCCCGGCGACAGCCCGACGGCCTTTTCAAGGCACTCGACCGCGTGTGCAGGTCGCCGCAGCCGGAGTTCGGCCATACCAAGCATGGCCCATGCCTCGGCGCCCCCTCTTCCAGATTCAATCGCCCGCTTGAAACAACGCTGCGCCTCACGCGCAAGCCCGATGGACAGGTAGCTTCTGCCGAGATGAAACCAACCCGTTCCATCTTTGGGAGCGCGGGACAGATAGGATTTGAAGGCGGTAACGGCCCGTTCAGGATCGCCGGAAGCGTGCCTCGCGCGGCCAAGATACAACCACGCCTCGGGAACCCCGTCGGTCTCGGCGGTGATACGTGTGAGGATGGCTTCAGCTTCGCCATAGTTGCGTTTTGCTCCGGCAGCACGAGCCTTATCCATCATGGTCGCATACGACATCCTGGCCATACATGCACTGTATACGAGCCGGGCCCCACAGACAAGGAGTGCCCGGGATTGTGCGCATGTCGACGAATGGCTACAATACTTCCATGGCCGTGAAAATGCTCCGGGAGCGCAGTTTATATCCGTTGGTCGCGGCTCTCCTGGTCGCCGCGCTTGCCGCGACCGTCTGGGCATTGGTCTTCAGGGAACGGGCCAACAAGCGTTTACTTCTCGAGTTTGAGGCCCACAAGACCATTACTGCGCTGACCGAGTTGGTACGAATCGGTTCGTTGAGCACTGAAGACACGGGGAATGTCCTCAGCTTCGGGTTATACGACGAAGAAGGAAACCCGCTCTATCGGTATGGTGATGCCCCGGTCGGGCTTGAGGCGCCGTACCCCGGATTCCTGCCGGAGCATTTCTCCATAGGCACGGATACCCTCACTCTGGCAAGGGCTCTTGGCGGCGATCTTCCGGGGCGGCGCATGATGGGCATGCTGAACGCTCCGCGACCGCGTCGCCCGCTCGGTATGGAACCTGTACCCTTTTTCGCATACCTTGAATACGGCTTGGGGCAATATCGTGCCGGACAGTTCTTCCTGATCCTGGCGGCGGCGTTGGCGACACTGGCGTTGGGCGCGCTCTATGCTGCGATCGTGCGTCTCTATGCCAGATTCGCGGCATATCGGGAGCGGGAGGCGAAGAATCGGGAGCTGGTAGAGCTCGGTGAGGCGGCACGGACTATCGCCCATGAAATCAAGAACCCGTTGGGAGTCATCAGGATACAATGCGGCGTGTTGCGCAAAGGCGCGCAGGAACCCGCACTGGAAGGTATTTCGATAATCGAAGATGAAGTCATTCGATTGGCGGGCATGACCGACCGGATTCGCGCTTTCCTGAAAAGCTCTCCGCCCACGGCGGATCGCCTGTCAGTAAAAGAATTTCTTGAAGGAATAGCTGTCAGGTACGCCGGCGAGCTGGATTCGGTCATCGACCTGGATGAAAAATCATGTGTGCTGGCCGATGCTGGCGGGCTCAGGGAAGCCTTGGACAATCTGGTTTCCAATGCGTTGGAAGCTCAAACCAAGACCGGGGGCGTCCAGGCGCCCGAACTTCATGCCTCGATTGTACGCAAGCGCCTGCATATCAGCGTACTTGACCGGGGAACGGGCATCGCGCCGGAAGCGCGGCGCAGATTGTTCGAGCCCTTCTTCACCACGAAGGAGCGCGGCACGGGCCTTGGTCTGGCGCTGGCGCGCAAGGCCGTTGAAGCTGATGGCGGGACACTGACTCACGCGGACCGACCCCAGGGCGGTTCCATCTTTACGATCAACCTGCCTTTGGCGCCGGATAATGACAGGAAAACCCAATAGGCTGCTGATAAATTGCGGATTCAGGCTGCCAAAAACTGCATTACTGCTAACCGAGGTAGCGGCGAGTATCCTGGCCTTCAACCGCGCCGTACAGCTCGATGTAGGGCTTTGCCGGGCTCATATTGACTTTCTGCAGCAGCACTTCCTCGATCTGGAAGAAGCCGACCGATTCTTTCATGAAGACGTCGATGCGGATTGGCCTGCGCTCGCCCTTGCCGATATCGACGCGCGTAATCGCAGCTGCCGAGTACTGGTGGATATCGCCTACCCGGGGTTCGGTTGACAGCATCATAGGGATGCGCGAACGGCCTTTTTCCATGTCGCAACCGTCGGCCACCAATATGAGTCCGGCTTCCATGGAATGAATCCTCTGCGTGGCCATGTGGCCTTCTATACCCTCCAGCGCCGTGCTTCGGATGGCGACGCGCTTGGCAAGGCTATCGGGGTAGAGTGCGGAAAGCAGCCTGGCGATGACCGGTGCCGCGAAGATGGCGCTGTTCATCTCATGATTCTGTCGGCCTATCGACATGCCCACGTCATGCAGGAAGGCAGCCAGCATGATCGCCACCCGGCTATCCTCTATCGTACCCACTTCGTCATGTTCCAGGCTCGTCTGGACGCCAGCTTCATGAAGGAGGTCGAGCATGGTCAACGCGTTGATGACGACCTTGCGCATATGTACCGGACCATGATCGTTGAAGTTGAGCCGCCGTATGGAAACGATGTTGGCGTACTCCTGCAATTCCTGTATTTCGTCATCCCCGATGAGCATACGAGCCAGGTCATTGGCAAGGCCCGTCGTCATCGCGAGTATCTTTCGGTTCAGCGAGTTTTCCTTCGGGCTCTTCATTCCATGGCCTCCACAATGCAAAGGTACGACAGTCGGCTGGTTGCGGCAAGGCACCGGCGAAAGGGTCATAAAAGAAACAGGCCACCCTGAAGAAGGATGGCCTGCCTTGCCAAGCGCGGAACCGTTTGTCAGCGTGTCAATCAGTAATTCTTGAGTACCTTGGCGATGATAGCGATGGCTTCCTTGAGTTCCTGCTCGCTGATAACCAGCGGTGGCGCGAAGCGGATGATGTTGCCATGGGTTTGCTTGGCCAGGAGGCCTGCGTCCCTGAGCGCGAGGCAGACTTTCCAGGCCTCGAAACCTTCCTTGAA
Source organism: Spirochaetales bacterium (assembly GCA_004525355.1). GTDB lineage: Bacteria > Spirochaetota > Spirochaetia > Treponematales > UBA12059 > UBA5200. Next base: position 7,863 of record SPCK01000011.1, on the reverse strand, counting down.
CAAGATGGCGTTCAGGAGGCCCTTGCCGCGAACCTTGACCATGTTCTCGCAGGCGATCTTGGCAACCTCGTCGCGGAAGATCTTGCCCAGGGCTTCCGAGCGCTCATCGAGTTTCTCGTCCTCGAGCACTTCAATTGCGGCTATGGCCACGGCGCTGGACAGCGGGTTGCCGCCAAAGGTCGAGCCGTGGGTACCCGGGGTGAACACCTTCATGATGGCATGGTCGGCTACGATGGCGGATACCGGCATGACGCCGCCGCCAAGAGCCTTGCCCAGGCACATGATGTCGGGGCGGGCGCCTTCATGCATCCAGGCGAACTTCTTTCCGGTGCGGCAGAAGCCGGTCTGCACTTCGTCCAGGATCATCAGGACGTTGTTCTTCGTGCAAAGTTCTCGAACCGCGTTGAGATAACCGGCGTAGGGAACGCAGACACCCGCCTCACCCTGGATGGGTTCCAGGATGATGGCTACCGTATTCGGTGTGATGACCTTTTCCATGGCCGCGATGTTCTCGTAGGGTACCCGGATGAAACCGGGTGCATAGGGACCATAGTTGACCCGGGAGTCAGGATCGTTGGACATGGAAATGGCGACAAGGGTACGGCCATGGAAATTTTCTTCCACGCAGACGATTTCCTGCTTGCCGTTCTGTACGCCCTTGACCTCGACGCCCCAGCGACGGGCAGCCTTGATCGCTGTCTCGACGGCCTCGACACCCGTATTCATGGGCAGGGCGTTCTCGAAACCGGTGTATTCGCACAGCTTCTTGAGGAATGCCCCCATTCGATCGTTGTGAAATGCGCGGCTGGTAAGCGTACAGATATTGGCTTGGTCGACCAGAGCCTTGATGATCTTGGGATGCCTGTGTCCCTGGTTGACCGCGGAGTAGGCGGAAAGGAAGTCAAAGTACTCTTTGCCCTCCGGATCCTTGACCTTGGCCCCAAGTGCCCAGGAAATAACCACCGGAAGCGGGTGGTAGTTATGGGCGCCGTATGTTTCGTCCAGGTTGATATAATCCTTGCTGTTCATGAGATCCTCCTCGTATTCGTTGTTCGGAATGCCGTCGCGGTGTTTCTGAGTATATACCTGCCTATGAAACAACGCTAGTGAAAAGTGTGTGAAAATAGTTGTAATTACAACTATGGTAAATAATTATTCGATATGACCGTATATTTATGCATATCTGGATCGTTTCCGCTCCATCAAGAGCGTTCGTACTTCAGGTTGTTCCTCTTGGTATGCCTGGCCATGCCCAGGGCGATGAGTTCATCCAGCAATTCGGGATACGCAAGCCCATCGGCTTCGCACATCTTGGGAAACATGGAAATGGACGTGAAACCGGGGATGGTGTTCACCTCGTTTACGTACACACTGCCGTTCGATTTGTCAAGGAACAAGTCGACTCTCGCCATCCCCTGCAAGCCGAGGGTCTTGTATGCCCGGATGGCCAAGTCCTTTATCCCGGTCCGGACGTCGGCATCAATAGGAGCGGGTATGATCAGGCGCGCTCCGTCAGGATCGATGTACTTTGCCTCGTAGTCGTAGAATTCATGGGTTGGAGCAACCTCGCCCGGTTCGAAGGCACGCGGCGACTCGTTGCCGATTACCGAACATTCGATCTCCCGAGCCTGTATGAAGGGCTCCACGATGGCAACGGTGTCGAAACTCAAGGCTTCCTTGATGGCCGCTTCCCAACCGGCAGGCGAGGCGACGCGCGAGGTGCCGACGCTCGAGCCAGTGCGCGATGGCTTGATGAACATCGGCCAGCCAAAGGCCGCTTCTGCCTGATTTTTCAGAGCTTCCGACGATGCATAGTCACTTGAATCCACGGTAAGGGATGGAACTACGGGTATGCCTGCCAATCGCCACAGGTTCTTGGCCGCTTCCTTGTCCATGCCCAGGGCGCTACCCTCAACGTCGGCTCCCACATACGGAAGCCCGGCGCATTCCAGGAGACCCTGTACCGTGCCGTCCTCGCCGAATGTACCGTGAAGGACAGGGAAGACAATTTCGATGGAGAGCCTAGACTGGCCATGAATTCCGTGTACGCGAAGGCCGTCTCCAGGTGCAACGAGAACTTCCGGACCGGATTCCTTGAGTTCCAGAGCGGCAGAGCCGTTTTGCGCAGCCTCCGCGACGCTGTCGGGCTGCAAGCGCCACGACCCTGCCTTGGTGATGCCGATAAGCGTGACCTTGTGATTCGCCTTCAGGTTATGGACGACGCTGGCGGCAGACGCCAGGGATACCTCGTGCTCGCCCGATCTGCCGCCGTATAAAATGGCTATCTTCAAAACTTGCCTCCACAATATCCAATTTCCGAAAGCGCCCGTTTGGCTTCTTCTATTTCATTCCATGGGATGCTCCCCGACTGGTAATCGATGGTGCCCTCATGACCCTTGCCAAGGAGCAGGACGGCGTCGCCGGGCGACGCGAGGGAAAGGGCCGTGCGAATCGCCTTCGCCCGGTCCGGTATGAGGAACAATCGATTTTCACGCGGCAGATCCGTGCACCCGGCGGCTATGTCCTCAAGCAGGGCCATGGGATCCTCTCCACGGGGATCTTCGTCAGCCAGTATTACCACCTGGCAGTACTTCGCGGCGATCCTTCCTTGCTCGGGGCGTTTCTGGACGTCACGCTCGCCTCCGGAACCGAAAACGCAGATGAGCTTACCTTTCGACCTTTCGGCCAGTGGAGCTAGTATCGTCTCGAAACTAGAGGGTGTATGTGCATAGTCGACCAATACCTGGAAGGGCTGGCCCGAATCTATGCGCGTCATGCGACCGAGCACTGGTTCCAGCCGCGGAAGCAGCGGTGCCAGATTGGCGACAGGGATCCCGCACAGCCGGGAAACCGTCAGGATGGCAGCGAGCACGTTCTCAACGTTGAAGTCGCCGGGCAGGTTGATCCGCGCCTCGTGCCGCGCACTGTCCGCTTCCGCGATAGAGAACGTGGCGCCCAGGTCGTCTGCCCGTATATCCTGGGCCCAAAGGTCGGCGGCGCCAGGGCTTTTCATGGAATAGGTATAGACCGGCATGGCCGTCGCCGCGCGGAAGTAGTCCGTACTCCCGTCGTCAACGCAGGTCACGCCGAATGCGGGCACACAAACGTGCAAGCCGGCGATAGTTTTCGTGTGGTCGTTGGCATCCAGTAGCCTGAACAGGTTGGCCTTGTCGTCGCGGTAACGCTCCCATGTGCCGTGGAACTCCAGGTGCTCGTGCCTGACATTGGTCATGACGCCTACGTCGAAGAGCACATTTCCCAAACGGTTGTAGCGTGGCGACAGGCCATGGGACGAACTTTCGACTACGGCGTACTCCAATCCGTTCCCGACCATGGCAGCGAGTTTCTCGTGGATGGAGGTAGCTTCGGGGGTCGTCTGATGCGCGGGATTGGGTAGAACCCCGTTTCCCGTGTTGTATGCGACGGTGGAAATGAAACCAGCCTTTTTCCCCGCAAGGTCCAGCAGCCGGTACACAAGCCAAACCGTCGTGCTCTTGCCTTCGGTTCCGGTGATTCCGATGACTGCAAGGGATCGCGAGGGCGAGCCCCGGAAGGCGTCCGAAACCGGCGACATGGCGAAACGGGAGTCGACCACCCGCACATAGCAAACACCTGGATGGTAGGCGGATAATTCGCGCTCATGAATGATCGCGACGGCGCCCCTATCCAGCGCAGCCTCGATGTACTCGTGGCCGTCGACATGAAGACCGGGGAGTGCGAAGAAGAGGTAGCCAGCGGTGGCCTCCCGAGAATCGTATGCAAGCCCGTGGATGGGAACGGACGCGTCTCCCCGTGTTTCGAGTATCTCGAGCGGTGCGATGATCTTGGACAACGCGCAAATCATGCGGATATCGTAACCAAGCCGTATGCGTTGCGCAAGGGCGGGGGAGGGAAAATCGCGGTCGGTACAGCCGCGCCCCCGGTTTGCGAGGGCGCGGCGTTAACGGGGCGTTATAGCGGGAAGCTGAACTGTAGACTGCCGTAGATAATGTACGGGAACACATCCTGGTTTTCTAGTCCAATGAAGGTCATGCCCCCGATGCCGAGCCGCGTAAACTTGCCCAGCTTGAAATGAGCCATCAGCTCGGGAATGAACATGTGCATATCGAGAGTACCGTTGCCAAGCACGCCGAAGTACAGGAAGAAGCCGCCGCCGCCGCTTAGGGTGATGACCACCGGATCGACATCGAACTCGACATAGGCACACGGCCAGGCGAGGCTCTCTATGATGAGCGTATATGCCCGCAATCCGGCTCCGACGCTGAGGGCGCCCAGATCCATATTGTAGCTGATCTGGCCGAACGGAAGCGGAATGAAACTGGGAACCTCTACGGGATCGCCTTCCGGTCCGTCAAGATTCTCGATTCCGATAAGCATCGGCGCGTTGAAGCCTACGTCGATTCTGAATTGCGCGAAGGCCGCGGGCGCGGCGATCAGGGCGAGCATCAGGAACAGCAATGACAATTTCTTCATACAAGGACCTCCTCGTACAGGCGTTCTAGGTTGCATAGATAAGGGAACGCGTATGGGTCGCAATTCGCCCTTTCATGGCTCCCTCGCGTACAAGTGTATCGCGATTTGGAACAATGCGCACCAAAAAAAAAGAAAACAGCCACAATACCACCCGCCAAACCATATCCGCATAGCGGCGAGGCCGCAATGCGGCCTTGATGGCATGTCAACGGCTCTGCTACTATCGCCTTGGAGGCAGGCCATGTATACGGTACGGGTAGAGGCAGGGTTCTCTGCGGCTCATTTCCTCAACGAATACCACGGCAAGTGCGAGAACCTGCACGGGCACAATTACCTCGTCCGGGCGTTCGCCACAGGGACCGAACTCGATCGTTCGGGAATGCTGCTTGATTTCGGCGCGCTCAAGCACTGCCTGCGGGCCGTTACGGAAGCGCTTGACCATTCGAGTCTCAATGAAATGCCCGAGTTTGGAAACTCGCCGAGCGCCGAGCGCATAGCCCGGTATATCTTCGGGCGCATGAAGGAATCGGAACCGGAAATCCCCTTGAGCGCGGTTGAGGTGTTCGAGACGGATACCAGCATGGCCCGCTATGAGCCCTGAGCAGGAAAACAGCGACTATCTCAGGCGTCAGTTGATTCCTTACCTGGGCAACAAGCGTTCGTTGCTGCCGCGACTCGGAGCATTGTTCCAGACACTGTCAGCAAACAGGGCATCCATACGCTTTCTCGATCCATTCTCCGGTTCCGGCTCGGTCGCCCGACTCGGTCGCTCCCTGGGATATTCTGTGGAAGCCAATGACTGGGAACCATACAGCGAAGCCATCAACCGATGCTGGCTGGAGTTGGCGCCGGAGGATTTGGAGCACGCGTTCGGGAGTGAGGCTGAACTTGCCCGGGTTTTCTCCGACTGGAACGCGATGCATTCCCAGGCAGGCAATCGCGACATCGACGGTAGGGGCGAACCCTACCTGGCTCGCTGGTACGCTCCCGCGGTGACGGGCGCTCCCGATCTGAATCGGGAACGGCTCTTCTATACGGCCGAGAACGCAACCTTTCTCGACGCGGCGCGCAACAGGCTCGAAGCGGAATTCCCTTTGCCTGAACCAGGCAGCGTCGCCGACGTCAAGCGCAGGGTATTCCTGGGAGCGATACTCCTCGAGGCCGCGGTCCACTCCAATACTTCGGGCGTTTTCAAGGCCTACCATCGGGGCTTCGGAGGACACGGTAAAGACGCGTTGCAGCGTATACTTGCCAAGGCTGAGCTTGAGGTTCCCGTCCTCGTGCCGGGCCCCACGGCCCGCGTCCACAGGATGGACGCGATCGATTTCGTCAGGAGTCGGCCAGCGGATATTGTGTACCTCGATCCGCCGTACAATCAGCACCAATATGGATCGAATTATCATATCCTGAATACGATCGTCCGTTGGGATGGCGCGCCCGTCTCGCTCGATCTCGGCGAGGACGGAAGGCTCTTGCGAAAGGCGGGCATTCCCGAATCCTGGAAGCTTACGCGTTCACCGTTTTGCCGAAGACCCGAAGCGGAAAATGCCATTACCGAACTCATCGACTCGATCGACGCCGCCGCAATCGTGGTCAGCTGGAATGGGGACGGCCACGTCGACGAGGAGCGCATGGCCGGTATCCTTGCCGAACGGGGCCGCCTCGAAGTACGTACGCTGGAATACGTGACCTATCGAGGCGGCAGGCAGAGCGACGAGCGGCAAACCGCGAATCGCGAGTACCTGTTCGTCGTTCGTACCGATCAGCCGTCCGATGGATCCGAGGCTGCCATCAGGCAGCTGTCTGATGCCCGCATGAGGGACCAGGCGCTGCGCGGACGCTACGATCCCGATCGTTTGCGATCCCGTTTCCGCGTGAGTTCCGGTAGCGTTGCCCTGAGGGTGACGGGTACGGAACTGTGGCCTGTTCCCGTTGCGGTACCCCTGAAGGATTTGCGTCGCTTGAGCCCCGAAGCCGTAGATCTGATTGACTCGCTGGGTAAAGATCAGCGCCACGATCTGTTCATGCGACTGGCGTCATGCAGATGCGCGAACGCGCAGGAGAATCTCGAAGCGCTCCTGCCTCTGGCCGCCGATCCCGGGCCTGCAGGAGCGCGCGCCCGCAAGGAAGTTCTCCTGTACCTTCGCAAGCTGGCCCATCCGCGTTATCAGGCGGATTTTATCCATTTCCTGCGAGAGTTCGAAAAACTGGAAGTCGCATCCATCAACGGATCATTTCACACCGGCCTTGATGGATTGCGTGCACTGGCGAAATTGCGTTACGGCTTCGATTCCATATAAAGGAACGCCCGAAGGCAAGGCAAGGATGACCTCGGATACGTACATGTCTCGGGCAAACGGGAGTACGCAGTCGGGTTGTTGAGGTCTGACTGTATCACCGGGTCTGTCGAAGGCGAGTTACGCCTTGTCGCCCGCTCCGGGCTTGTCGCCCCGGCGCTTTCGGCGCCTACCTGACGGAGTACGTTGCCTGGCGGGTCCCTGTTGGCCTTGGCCAGGGGCTTGCGGCGACGATTGCGTGCCTTGCGAAGGGGATTGGGACGGGCTTTGGGGTGATCCTGATCCTGGTGCTGGCTGGGGTTGCGATTGCGTTCGCGGGCCGCCGCGCCGATAACCACCGGTTCCGCTACTCTGACGGGATTCGGGCGTATTGCGCATATAGGGGGCTGCGTTGGATCTTCTCTGAGCATCTTCGCCGGGACGTGCGCCCCGTGCCGCGTTCCCTGGTCTGGCCGGCCAACGAGAATCATCGTGGCTCGCGGCGGGACTCGAAGACGGGCGCGGGCTACGCTGACGCGATGATCCGATCGGGGAATTCCTCCTGCCTTCCGGACGTTTGGCCGCCTCCAGTTTGACATTCTTGCGTGCAGCCTCATCTTCTTCCGCGATCGCGAAGAAGTTCTCGGGCTCTATGTCATGGACTATGCCGGAATCCAGAATCTTGCAGACGAAGGGGAACCCGTACCGGACGGCTATCTTGGAGGCGCGCCGCAGTTCCACCAGATCGGCGAGTGCTACCGAGACGCCCCGCTTTCCGGCGCGACCGGTCCTGCCGGCCCTGTGTACGTAGATGGAAGTCTCCTCGGGAAGGTCAAAGCTGATGACATGGCTAACGTCCTGGAGATCCAGTCCCCTGGCGCCCAAGTCCGTGGTGACCAGCCATCGGGCCTCACCCGAACCGAAGGCTTCAAGGGCCGATCGGCGTTCCGCGCCTTCACGGTCTGACTTGAGTACCGCCATGGGAAAGCCCAGGTGCTCAAGTTTCTTGACGATGGTGAAGATCGCCGCGTTGGAAGACGCGAACAATAGGCAGCGCTCGGGGTGGACGGCGGACTCGAAACGCCGCAGGAAATCTATCTTGTTGCGCGAGGAC
>SPCK01000326.1 GCA_004525355.1 Spirochaetales bacterium | reverse complement strand
TCAGCTCGATGGCGCTCGCGGACGCTTCGCGCAGGCGCCTGCCATCGGAGAGCGTAGGCTTGTGCGCATCCATGTCATAGCCGAGCAGGAAGAATTTCGCGTCAGCCAGGTCTGGCCCGGTGAACAGGAAAGCGGCAGCCTTGTCGAGGGCGCGGTCGCCCCGTTCGCCGGACAGCATGGAGCGCGAGCAGTCCAGAACGACGGCGGTACGGCTGGCGGCGGGCGGAGGGAATCCGGCTATGGCCAGCGCGACGACGAGGGCGGCTACCGCGTCCAGGACGCTGTCGTAGTACAGGCGCAGGGAACGAGGCAGGAAGTCCGCGCGCACCGTCCTGTCGGAACGGTTCAAGAGCGCGTGCGGGTATCGGACGCGGCGACGCAGTCGCAGGGCCACGAACATCAGGACGAGAACCGGCGTCAGGAGCCCGGCCGCCCAGGCAAGGGCGTCCATCGGCATGAAGCTCTCAGCCATACAGGCGCTCCAAAATGTCCCGGTACACCGGCATGCGGTTCTGACCCGGATCAAGCCGGTAATAGGGAGCCCGGGGGCCGCCCGATGACAGGCGCTTTTCTCGCTCATCCTCGGTGCGGCGCCATGCGGCCTCCTCGGCACGATCCCATGGTACTACGACAAGCTCGCCGTTCTCCGGGTCTTCGATTTCCAGCTCCGCACCTGAAGGCGCCACGGAGGGGAACGGCACCCTGAATCGTATCAGGAACAGCGAACCCGCCGACGGCGGAGCCAGCCTGGGCAGGGTCTCGTGAAAATCAGAGAACACGAATATCCTGCGTTCGCCACGCATGGAGCGCAGGGCCAGGTAGGCCTTCGTCGTGTCGGTCGGTCCGTTCGCTTCCATGCCGTCGAGCGCCTCTATCAGGCGCCTGACGTCGGAGGGATGCCTGGTCGAGATACGGTTTCCGCGCAACGCCCGGTCGAATATCCAGGAGTTCACACCCATACCCAAGCTCGTCAGGATGAAAGCGAGCGACGCGATGCACGAACGGTATTCATCGCAATCGGGGATGGACATGCTTCCCGATCCGTCGATCAGGAAGGCGATGCCCTCGCTGGCCTCGTCGTAGAATTCCTTGACGTAGGCTCGATCGGTCCTGCCATATAGCTTCCAGTCGATGGCGCGCGGATCGTCAAAGCTCTGGTATTCCCTGATGCTCTTGAGGTCGAAGCTCGAGCCCCTGCGGCGAAACATGGGATCGCGGGCCGCTACTGCGCTCGGCGCGCGCGATCGGAGATTGCGTCGCCGGAAGGCCGCCACAATGGCGGCGCATCCGGGATCGATCTTGGTCACGCTCCCGCTCCCTGGACCTCCCGGAGCGAGAATTCCCTACGGACGGAATTGCGTACCTCGTTCAGTACCGAGTCGACCGTGATGCCTTCCGCCTCGGCCTCGAAATTGAGTATGATGCGGTGGCCGGCCACGTCGAGAAGCAGTTCGTCCACGTCGTCGTAGGACGGGTTTGGTCGCCCGTCGAGGGCGGCCTTGGCCCTGGCGGCCGCGTGCAGGGATATGGCGGAGCGGGGCGAGGCGCCGTAACGGCAGAATCGTTTTATGATATCAACGCCGGACCGGTCCGGGTGGGTTTCCTGGACGATGCGGACAATGTAGGACTTGACGCCGTCCGGGGCAGTCAGCTCCGGAGCAAGCTCGGTCCAGAGAGCCAGCGAGTCTTTGGATTCCTGGGCGAGCGCGGCCGGATCGGCTTGTTTGCCGGGGATCCTTTTGTCGGCCAGGTCGATGATTCCCTTGAGCGCATGGAAATCCGGCATCGAGAACCGGAGTTTCATGAAGAATCGGTCAACTTGGGCCTCGGGCAGCGGATAGGTACCCTCGAGCTCGATGGGATTCTGCGTGGCGATGACGAAGAAGGGATCGGGCAGTGGATACACCGTACCAAGGAAGGTGACGCGGCGCTCTTCCATCGCCTCGAGGAAGGCCGACTGGGTCTTCGGCGTGGCGCGGTTTATCTCGTCTCCCAGGATCACATTGGCAAAGATCGGCCCCCGATAGAACGTGAAGCGCCTGCCCGCCGGGCCGTCCTCCAGGATATTGGAGCCGATGATGTCCAAGGGCATGAGGTCAGGCGTAAATTGCACCCGGCTGAATTCCAGTCCGAAAAACGCTGCCCAGGCCTTGGCCAGGCTTGTCTTGCCGAGGCCGGGGGCGCCTTCAAGGAGTACGTTGCCGCCACAGAGGAAGGCGATGAACAGGCGCTCAAGGGTCTTTTCGTAGCCCAGTATCCGCGAACTCAGGTAATCGAGGTAGCGGTTGTAGAAATCGTTGATCCCGGCAAGGGATGTTTCAAGCCTGGCGGCGTCCATGCAATGCTCCTTGTATGACGAATGTTGATTCGATCAAGACGACGAGGATTATGAGTGCGCCCAGGTTCAGAGCCGAACCTAGCGCCGGCAGGGCGGCGAAGGGGTGGATGCCCGCGACGACATTGAAAGCCGCGTGCCAGCCCCATCCGACCAGGAACGCGACACCTCCGCGAAGCGCGGTTGCCGCCCGAGCGGCATTTGGGGAGGGTGCCAGGGCGACGGCGTAGAGGGCAGCCGCGTTGACGTGGATCGGAAGCGAATATCCCAGGCGCCAGTACACGTCGGCCGACGGAAAAGCCGCCAGGTAGGACAGATTCTCCGCACTGGCAAGGGCCCATGAAGCCACTACACCGTACAGGACCAGCTTGGGCCGCACTCCCGTTCGCAGAACCATTGCCATCAACAGGAGGGCGAAGGCGAACCGGAACGATTCCTCGACTCCCGCGTTCAATGTCAGCGCGATCCACTCCGGCAATGCGTGCAAAAGGCCTGAAAGCAGGCTTTGGGCACTCCGTACGGACAGCCAGAGTACGAGGCCGGCGGCGATAGCGCCGGGGATCAGGATTGCGGTATCTCCCGGCGGGCGCGCCTTGAAGAATCGCAGGACGCGCGGGATTATCGGATCGCGCACGGTCATCGCGTGCCTCCCGGTACACTGGTTGCCAGCCATGCCGCCTTCAAAGCCTGGAGCGCAGGGTCGACGGCCGGTCCCAGGATCACCCTTGAATCGAAGGAACCGTAAAACTCGCCGATCGCCCGCTCAAGCTGTTCCGACGAGGGCGCCGATCCGAGGATGCTCTCCTTGCCAGTACGCTCGACGACCTGGCTCTCGAACACAGCGCGGTAATCAAGCAGGGGGCTTGGTAGGAGGGATGAGCCCGAACCCCTGAAACCCGGTCGGGATGATTCACCCGAGGCGATTCCTTCCGAATTCCGCGTG
>SPCK01000289.1 GCA_004525355.1 Spirochaetales bacterium | reverse complement strand
GCGGGCGGAAGCGGAATCCGCTATCGCGACGGCCCTGGAAACGGCCGGTGCCGACGTCGTCGCCCTTGCCGGATTCATGCGCGTACTCGGCGGCCCGTTCGTGGACCGGTTTGCCGGAAGGCTGGTAAACGTCCACCCGTCCCTTTTACCGGCCTGGCCGGGCATCGAAGCGATCCGCCGGGCCTGGGAAGCGGGGGACGCGATGCTTGGCGTTACCGTGCACTACGTTGACAAAGGCATGGATACCGGACCGATTATCGGCAACGTCGTCGTTGCCAGGGGCGCAACCCTGGAGGAGACCGAGGTGGCCGTCCACGAGGCGGAGCATCGATTGTTTACGCGCATCACGGTAGAACTTCTGGATGCCGCCGATGCGCAACGCCCCTGAAGCGATCCACGCGAAGATTGCTCCGCTTCGGAGGCTGTGGTACCTTTGAATCAAGGTGAGCACGGACAGGGAGGAACGCATGGCAGGCAGGACTGTTTCTGGCAAGACTAAATCCGGCGTAGAGAAGACATCGAAGACGACACCCGATAAAAAGAAACCGTCAGGAGTCAAATCGGAGAAGGCTGAACGGAAGGTGCTGGCTGACGAGCTTGTATCGCTTATCCCCGAGCTCGATGCCGAGGGACTGGCTTTCCTGATTGAACAGGCGAGGGTCCATCTCTACAATCTTCGGGTTCTTGCCCTGGAAGAAGAGGGGCAGAAGCTGGAACGAAGCAGCGCCAGAACAAGGGACGTCACCGCGTCCGGGGCAGCCGCCGGAAAGGCTTCCGCTTTCTCGATCGAGGCTGCCAGCGACAGATCCAGCTTCCATATTGTCTATGAGGGCAAATGGAAACTATTTTCATCCAGCGAGATGCTGGCCATCGTGAAAATCGTCTCGTCCCCGGACCAGGTCGACCAAGTGGCGGGGCGGCTATACCGCTGGCTCAAGGCCGAGCGCTCTGACGTTTTCCAGGACATCCCGCTTTCTGGATCGGCGGATTTCAGGCTCAAGGTCCTCGTGGCCCTGCTCAGGAAGACATTCACGATCAAGAAGGATCGATAGCCGCCCTCCTTGAGCGACCGTTCCCGGGGATGCGATCGCTCTTGACCCTGCAGCGGGGCGCATGGACGCACGATGTCCGTCTGGGTTATTATACATTACAGAACATGACTCTGCGCTTTCCATCCACCGGGGCGGGGCCGATTCATGCAAGGCGGGCCATACGAATGAAGGTATTGATACTTGGTAGCGGAGCCCGGGAGCATGCGCTTGCATGGGCTTTTGATCGAAGCAAGAGGAATACGGGCTTGTTTTGCCTCCCTGGCAATGCGGGCACGGAGGATATTGCCCTCAACCTTACGGGCGATCCATCTGATCCCCTGGCGGTCATGGGAGCCTGGCGAGCCACGGGCGCCGATCTGGTGGTAATCGGGCCGGAGGCTCCGTTGGCCGCGGGCGTCGCGGACGCTTTGCGCACCGAGGGCGCACGGGTATTCGGCCCGGGCGCCGAATCGGCCCGGCTTGAATCCAGCAAGTCCTTTGCGCGCGCGTTTTCGGATCGAGCCGGCGTGCCTTCGGCGCGTACCGTACACTTCCAGCGGCTGGCAGATTTTGAGAGGTGGCTGTCGGAATCGCGTGATGGCCAGGTTCCCGGCGCACCGTTCTCTGGACGCCTGGTACTCAAGAAAAGCGGCCTGGCGGCCGGTAAAGGCGTTCTGGAATCGGATGACCGTTCCGAGCTGCGGAGCTTCGCTCGCTTGATACTGGCCGACGACGAACTGCTGGTGGAAGAATACTTGACTGGATACGAGTTGTCGGTCTTCGCACTGACCGACGGAAAGAACTACCTGATCCTGCCGGCCTGCGCCGACCACAAGAAGGCACACCCGGGGGACGTCGGCCCCAATACCGGCGGTATGGGCGCTGTCTGTCCGGTACCCACCGCCGACCGAACGCTCATTGACCGGATCGACAGGGAAATCGTGGCGCCGACCTTCAGGCAGATAGCCCGAGAGCTACTGGGCTACCGGGGCGTTCTGTTCTTTGGCATAATGGTTACGGCAGAGGGCCCGCGCCTGCTCGAATATAACGTGCGCCTTGGCGATCCGGAATCGCAATCGTTGCTGCCGCTTCTGTCCAGCGATATCGGCGACCTGTTCGATGCTGTAGCCGGAGGATCGGTTGCCGATGTCCGGCCGACGTTCAGGGACGAATCGGCCGTTGGCATCACCGTGGCGGCGCCGGGTTATCCCATAGACTATCCCAAGGGGATTCCCGTAGAGAGCCTGCCGGATATGGACGGCTCCAGCCTGGTATTTCATGCCGGAACCGTGCGCGACCGAAAGCGGGGCTTGGTGACTGGCGGCGGACGCTGCTTTACTGTGGTGGGCTTGGGCGACGATTATTTCGAAGCGCACGGAAGAGCAGTCGATGCGGCCAGGAAGGTGCGCTTCGAGGGCTCCTGGTTCCGTCCCGACATCGGTAAATCATTTTTCCTGGATTGATACCGGCAGCCCCGTCGCTATTTCAACTTATTTTCATGGCAGGCGCTGCCAGGCTTCGTCGGCCTTGTGCGAGAACCACTCGTAGATCGCCTCGGCGCGATTGCCGAACGAGTTCTCCAGCTTGTTCCTCACGCCGGGGATTATGGTCGCTTTCGCGCTCGAGACGGCGTAGAACACGATTGCGTCGTCGGTGATGATGATCAGCGCCCTGACCCGAAGGTTGCCAGAGCCTGCCACGGGCAGGATGCCATAGCGCATCGTGGTCAGATTCACCGACAGCGACCGTACGTAATCATCGCCCGAGCTCAGTTCCAGCTTGTAGATATTGTCGCCAAACGACAGGTCCTTCTGCCTGGCGTACAGGGTCTCAGCTCGGGGGAGCGCAGAGAGTGCCCTGTCGGTCACGGGAGTCGCGCCGTCAGGCCCGGTCACCAGGCTGGAGTAGTCGTAGAACAGCCGCATCTTTTTCCTGCTGGCCGAATAATACTCGATGCCGGTCAGGCTCCCCACCGAGCGGAGGATATTGTATACGGCGAGATGTTCAGCGGTCGGATTTGCCGAGTGGGGTTTCTTCCACAGGAGGAGGGCCTCCACGACGACGTCCGGCTTCTCCGAAGCCAAGTCGACAGCCATCGCGCGCGCCGCCGGGTGATTCGGCGCCAGGGTCAGGGCGGCGGCGGCGCCCACTGAAGAAGCCCGGAGTCCTTCGCCGGCGGCGAGGGACACAATCGCCTCCGGGGGCAGGTACGAGGAAACCGGCAAGGCTCCCGCCTCGGCCACCGGAGCAAGAAGAAGGCCGCAGGCAAGCACCGCCCCGGCGACCGCAACGCCTGAAGATACTCTCATCGAATTACCGCCAGTACAATCAGTATTATCAGGGCGAGCCAGAAGGCCGCCACAAAGAACGCCGCAATCCTGCCGGCTCCCATGGCCTTGGCCGCGCCCTCCGACTCGGCTTTTTCGCGACTCGCCGCGAGCACTTCCGGAGGTGTCAGCCGCAGGGCCAGGGAGATGCCGGCGGGTACGATCAACAGGTCGTCCACATAGCCAAGGACCGGGATGAAGTCGGGAATGATGTCGATGGGGCTGAGGGCATAGCCGACGGTGAGAGCCACGATGACCTTGGCGTACCAGGGCGTACGCGGATCGGACAGAGCGAAGTAGAGCGTAATCGCCTCACGTTTGACGCGCTCGGCTTTGTCTTT
>SPCK01000375.1 GCA_004525355.1 Spirochaetales bacterium | reverse complement strand
GAGGAGACGGGAACGGTGTTCTCGCCTCCTCCCATTTCCGAACGCTTTTTACTTGAGAGACGCTTTCTGTTGACTCACGACCGCCTTGACGGCAGCCAGCGCCTCGTTGATCAGCTTGACGTCGATCTTGGTCTTGAGCCAATTGATGACGGGCTGCTGGGTCGCCTTCTGGAACTGGGCCAGCTCGGCTTCGGTGGGTACATAGACTTCATTCCCGGCGTCAATCAGGACCTGGATGCCTTGCGCTCCGATCAACTGGGAAACGCCACGGCCAACGCCGGATGCGACCTGGGCGGAGTCGAGGACGATGTACTGCAAGTCTGCCGGGAGGCTTTGGAAGAACTTCTCGTTGATCACGAACCAGTCGACGCCGTAGACGTGACCGTCCAGAGTGATGTACTTGTTCACCTCATTCAGCTTGGCCATCAGAATTGTAGGTACCGGATTCTCCTGACCGTCCACTACCTTCGTCTGGAGCGCGGTGTAGGTCTCGGTCCAGGCTATCGGGGTGGGGTTGGCGCCAAGGGCCTTGACCATGGTCACGTATAGCGGGGTCTCCTGTACGCGGATCTTCATGCCTTTCATGTCTGCCGGGCTTCTGATGGGCCTGATGCTGTTGGTGAAGTTTCGGAAGCCCACTTCGGCGAACGCCAGGTTGCGCATGCCGGTCTCTTTGAGGAACATCTGGGACAGCTTCTGCCCGAAGGGACCGTCCATCACCGCCCATGCGACCTGTGGAGTCGGGAAGAGATAGGGAATGTCGGTAACCATCGCCGAGGGGAAGAAGTTGGCAATTACGCCCGATGCGATACCGGCCTGGATGGTACCCATCTTCACGGCCTCGATGTACTCACGCTCGGCACCGAGGGCGCCTGCGCCGTAAACCTTCACGTTTATCCGGCCGCCTGAGCGGGAGTTGACCATCGCTGCGAAGACGATGGCTTGTGCGTGCTTGCGCGAGGTGGTTACGTCGGTGGGATCGGCATGCGCGAGCTTGAGCTCGTATACCTTGCCTTGCCCGAATGCGCCCGCGACTACAATCGCGACCATCGTAAGAACCAATACTAGCTTTTTCATTCGAATGCCTCCAGAAAAGAAACATCGACGTTCTCTCCCCACAAGGGGAGCGTTCAGCTGGGCCAAGCTATCGTGTACAGGTGCTTGCCACCATTCAACGGCCCCTTGAGCAGGGCCTCTATCTCCTTCGGATCCCGCTGGCTCATCAGCCTCGCATCGGGAAGCTTGCCGACCGGGAACCGCTCCAGGATATCGCCCTGAAGCTTCACCAGGTAATTGAGCACGTTCTCAATCGCCTTGGTCGCCTTCGCGGGATCCGCCAGCGTCGCCTTACCGAGCACGCCTTCGGGGAATGTTACGCATTCGATCCCGGTGCCGCCGATGATGCAATGGCCGGGTATCGGGTTGCCGTAGATGTCGCCGCCGCGATCCACGTGGCCGGGGGGCAGGAATCCCTTGATGCTCGTGTCCTCGGCGTGCTCAGGCTGGCAGAGTTCGGGGAAGAGCGCCATCGAGATGGACTGCTCCGCCTCGTCCGCATGTTGGAAGGGGTTGTCGAACGGGCCTCCGTGGGCCTTGTCCATGAGGTCTTTCGCCATGATGCGGGGCAGGTCGACGAACATCACCATCGCAGGGACTTGGTACTTTTTTCCCCATTCCTGGATCGCTGACGGCAGCGCGTATTCCTGGCCATGCATGCTGATGAAGATCTGCTTGCGGAAGCCCGTGTTCCAGAAACCGGAGATCATCGCTCGCAGGTGATCCATAAAGACGCTGTCCGGGAGCGGGACCGTTCCCGGCTGCCCGATGTGGTGGAAGGGATGCGAACCGTACCACATGGGCATCGCCACGGTGCAGCCGGTTTTCTGCGCTACCAGCTCGGCGATGCGGGTGACGATGAACGTATCCTCGCCGTAGGGTCCGGCGGCGCCATGGTTCTCGGTCGAGCCAATCGGGATGATGATCACGTCGTTCTTCTTGAGCCGTTCCTCGACATCGAACTTGGTCATCGTCTGGAAGTAGATCTTGGAAGGTTTGTCCATCTGGCCTTCCTGCGGGAATTTCCAATCTGACATCAGTAATCTCCTTTCCTGGAATCTAGAGTCTGTGGCTCTTGAGTTGCGGCGCATAAACCCATATGAACTTCAGTTTCGTCGTTCCGGTGTTCACTATCTGATGTTTTGCCCCGGGCGGGTTGTACACGCAAATCCCCGGCCGAAGGTCGATCTCCTTGTCCGCCGTGATGAACTTCCCCTGGCCTTCCAGGAAAAACATCACCTCCTCTTCGGTCTCGTGGATATGTTCCGGGACCATCGAGCCGGGCTCCGTCTCGTTGACCCCGAGCGCCAAGTTCTGCGAACCGACCGTCTTCTCGGAGATGAGTATCCATGAAGCCCTGGGGGGAGTTTTCCGCTCGGGCTCGACCATGTTCATGTCGACGACCTTCAATCCTGCCATTCCGCTCTCCTTATCGATAGAAATTTCATTATCAGCCGATGTATATTCCGCCATTGACGTCGAGCGTGACGCCAGTTACCCAGTCTGAACGGCCGGAAGCCAGGAACACGACAGCGTCGCCAATATCCTCGGGCAGGCCGTCCTTGGGAACCGCTCGCCCCGCGTTCCACGTCGCGAAGACTTCCGGTGAATATTGCCTGGTTTGATCCGTGAGGATCGGGCCAGGGCAGATCGCGTTGACGTAGATGTTGTCCGGCCCGAGCTCCTTGGCCAGCAGCTTGGTAATGCCGAGCAAGCCGGCTTTCGATGCTGCGTAATTCACTCCGACGCCCGGGCGCCCGGTTCTGGCTCCAAGTGACGCTATGTTCACGATCTTTCCGGATTTCTGTTTCTTCATTACAGGCGCTATGGCCTTGCAACACAGGAAGGGTCCGGTCAGGTTCACCTTGAT
>SPCK01000322.1 GCA_004525355.1 Spirochaetales bacterium | reverse complement strand
TGAGGCGGTAGTATTTCCGTGGATGCCCTTCATCCGGAGTATCCCAGACCGCCGCGAGCATGCCTTCCCGCACCAGCCGCGTGAGCAACGGGTACAGCGAACCTTCGCCAATGTCCAGGTCCGCGGCCTTCAGGCATTCGAGCATAGCGAATCCGTAGGTCCTGCCCGCTCCCTGGATGCAGGACAGGATGCATAGCTCAAGGAAACCCTTCCTGCTCTGCCCCCGCCATTTCTCGACGGCCCGTTCCAGGGCATCGTCGCGATTAGCCGATTCCGACATTGTTCCTCCTGCATACGTACATCGCGCGGCGCGCGTCCAGCCCGACCGCGACGCGTGCCGCCAATTGACTGATACGGCTCATCGAACCCCGCATCACCTTACTTACATAATGCAATGTATTACATAGTATTATAATTGTCAACATTTTAGAAGATTTTTACTAGCAAAAAAAACCGTCGCGACGGGGCGGCAGCTTTGATGGATGAAAACCCGGCAGGAAAGATGGACCGTTAGTAGGCGACCGAAAGGCGCATACCGAGGCTGACGATCGTACCGTCACCGGCGGGCGGCATCGCGCTACCGAGGAATCGGCCTTCGACATCGCCGCTGCGATAGAGCGCAAAGCCGGAAATCCGTGCTCCCTTGGCTACATCGCGCGACAGCGACAACGTGGCCTGCATCGCGCCTCCGGACGGAACGATGATGCAGCGAAGGTCGAGGGCCGTCAACTCGTCGGGTTGCCAGGAAAGGGAGGAGAACAGGTTGTGTTCCGAACGGAAGCTCCCGACGGCAAATTCCGAGCCAGCACGCAGATTCCAGAGGTACTCGAGGTCGAACAGCCATTCACCGCCCAGTGAATAATCCGCGCCGAGCATGAGGCTGTAGACCGCGTCGCCGCTCCGGGGCACCCACTCCGCGAAGGGCACTCGCGCGACGGCCTCGGCGGATATGCCCAGTTCGAGGTCGCCCTTGAAATCCATCGCGGCCACAAGATCTCCGTCGCCGTCGGCAAGCCCGTCCCCGAAAAGGGAGACGCCGAAATCGACCCCTGCCGAATTGCCGTACAGTCTTCCGCCCGCAAGGGCGGCACCCGAGGCATCGCCGAGCGCGGCAACCAAGTCCAGCCCCGAGAAGGAGCCCAGAGGCAGAAGCACACGCAGGGCATCCGTGCCTAGCCGACCAAGGCCCAAGTCGGCCGTGTCCACGGAGCTGAAGAGGTCGACCGGCGAGAACACGGTGCCGCGGCCGTAATTTATGATCATCCTTCCGGCGGACAGGTCGGCGTGCTGCGTATAGATCGACAGGTAGAGCTTCTTCAGTTCGAGGGAAACCACCGGACCAGAATCGCCCAGCAAGTAGGCCTCGAGCTCAGGATTGGCAAGAGCCTCCGACGCAGCTGCCCGTACGGCGTCTGCCCCGTCTCCGTATACCATCCGCACGATGGCTGACGCCTCGACCTTGGCCTCGTTGCGATCACCGCCCAGTACGTCGATACGGAGGGACGTAATGCCCGTATACCCGGCCGAGCGGCTCGAGCCATCAAATGGCTCGGAGATCGCGAACAGAAGATCTATGTTCGCTTCTCCGGTAAACGCGAGCCCGGCAGGACCGTAGGCCGGGGAAAGGGCATAACTGCCGTATCCCGCCAAAGCGGGGTCGGGCTCCGGGGCGCCCGTTCCCGCCGTCGCCGCCGAAAAAAAGGAATCGGCGTCAAAGGTTTCCTGCGTGTCCTGCGACCGCGCCGTCAGGACCGGCACGAGAAGCGCGAGAGCCAGTGCGATGGCTTTCATGGCGATCCCGCTAGCGGCCCAGGCGCCTGATGCTGAACATGTCCTCCGGCAATGAGACGCCGAACTGGATATCCTTCATCGTGAATAGCGTACCGCCGCCTTTCTTGAGTTTGTCTTCCATCCGCACCTCGATGGCAAACCAGCGGGTCCCGAACTGGCGAACCGAAAGGACATAGCTCTCCTTGAGAAGCCGGCCGCTCTTGGCGTACATTTCCGCCTTGAGGACAACGAAGCGCTCGCCGTCCACCCAGAATTTTTGCCGTTCATAATTGACGTTCCGTACCTTTGCGTTGAGGTCCAGCACATAGCAGGAGCGGCCGTTCAGCAATTCGGTTCCCACAACGCTGATAGTGTACTTATCGCTGATCGCCCCGGACTCCAGGGCGTCCTCGTAGGAGACATCCGAGCCCATCATGCCTTCCTTGAGCAGGTGCCCGGAGATCTTGATGGTCTCCTGCTCCGACGGGAAGTACATCCAAAGGTCCTTGTCCACCTTCAGGTAGCGTACGCCTCGGTCCTCGGGATTGGAGAATTCCACGAAAGACTTGTCCTTCCCCTCCGCCACAACGCGCATTTCCTTGTGGAGCAGGCGGTTGCCGAGGTCTATCTCCATCGTACCCACATAGGCTATCGTCGTGAACGTCGCATTGGCATCGACCCGGCGCATGACCTCTTCTCCGGACAGGGACGGAAGCCCCGCCGCAGCCTGCTGGGCGGCCGCACTTCCCGCGAACAGGGCAGATACGGCCAGTGCCGTGATAATCTTAGGCAATCGATTCATACTGGTTCTCCTATCGGGACCCCGGTGACGGATCGAGGCCAATCGATCGCGGTCACGGGGTCCCAGGTCATCATGCGACACTCTTGATGGCGTCGACGGCATTCATGGTCGCGGCGCGCCTGCTGGGAGAGATGGACATCAGGATCGACACAAAGAACCCGAGCAGGAACATGTTCAAACCGTTCATCAGTTCGAAACGCGTATAGAAAATAGGATCGATCGGCATGTTGAGCGAGCCCATGGCCGCGCTGAAATCCAGTCCATAGATGGACATCACATAGCAGAGCACAAGGCCGAGCACCGCACCGATGCCGCTACCAATGGCGCCCATGAGCGCGCCCTCGGCCAGGAACATGCCCAGCACGTCACGGCGCCGAAGGCCCATTGCCTTGAGGATACCGATCTCCTTTTTCCGTTCCAGCACCACCATCATGAGGATATTGGTGATGATGAAGGCGCCCAGCACGGCGACGACCACGAAGATGTAGTTGTAGATACTTTCCATCATCTTGATAAGCCCGGGATATTCGCCGACCTCGGTCCAGGGCTGCACCAGGAGATCCGATGCACCGGGTAGACCCGAGATCGCCTCGCGTATCCGGGCCGCCGCCAGATTCGCCCTGCGATAGTCGTCCAGCATGACCAGGATCTGCTGGCTACCGTCCTGCGTCCGCAGGAAGGCCTTGGCGTCGGCTATCGGAATCTGGAAGAAGTAACTGTCGAGCTGGTTGAG
>SPCK01000306.1 GCA_004525355.1 Spirochaetales bacterium | reverse complement strand
GCCGCTACCAAGAAGAGCGCGCGCATCACCGGTGACGCGATGGGCAAGTACCATCCGCACGGGGATCTGTCGTTGTATGACGCGTTGGTGCGCATGGCCCAGAGTTTCAGCCTCCGGTATCCGCTTGTGTACGGCCAGGGCAACTTCGGCTCCGTTGACGGTGACCCCGCAGCAGCGAGCCGCTACACCGAGGCCAAGCTATCCAAGCTGGGCGACGAGCTGCTCTCTGACCTGGAGAAGGATACCGTCGACTTCGTACCGAACTACGACGAGAGTCTCCGAGAACCGTCGGTCATGCCCGCAGCCTTTCCGAATCTCCTGGTCAACGGCTCGTCGGGAATCGCCGTAGGCATGGCCACGAACATGGCTCCGCACAATCTCAATGAAGTAACTGACGCGATCGCGGCCTACATAGACGATCCGGACATTTCCATAGATGGCATCATGCAGCATATTGCCGGCCCCGATTTCCCCACCGGCGGCATCATCTACGGTCGCCGTGGTATTCGGGAAGCGTATATGACCGGCAGGGGGAAGCTGACGGTACGCGGCAAGTTCATCATCGAGACACTCAAGGCAGGCAAGGAACAGATCGTCTTTACCGAGATTCCATACGCGGTAAACAAGGCCAATCTGGTAATAAAGATCGCGGAGCTCATTCGCGACAAGGTGGTGGATGGAGTCTCCGACATACGCGACGAGTCCGACCGCGAAGGCATGCGCATGGTAATCGAGCTGAAGCGCGGCGCCATCGTCAAACTGGTTCTGAACAGGCTGTTTGCCCATACGGCCTTGCAGTCCACCTTCGGCATCATCAGCCTCGCCCTGGTGGGCGGGCGGCCCAGGCTCCTGACGATAAAAGAGCTGATCAAGTGTTTCGTTGAGCATCGGGTCGACGTCGTAACTCGCCGTACCCGGTATGACTTGCGCAAGGCCGAGGAACGTGCCCACATTCTGGAGGGTCTGGTCGTCGCAATCGAGAATATCGATGAGATAGTACGGATCATCAAGGCGTCTCGAAACGTTGACGCGGCCAAGGCCGCCCTGATAGCACGTTTCAGCCTGTCGGAGATACAGGCCCAGGCTATCGTGGATATGCGCCTCGGTCGCCTGACCAGCCTGGAAATCGAGAAGCTCATGGCGGAGCTCGCCGAGATCCGCGCCAAGGTCGCCTATTTCAGGGATCTTCTGGGAAATCCGCACAAAATACTGGCCCTGATCAAGGATGAGACGCGCGTTATCGCCGACAAACACGGCGATCCGAGGCGCACTGAGATCGTACCCGACGAGATCGAGGCGATCAACATTGAGGACCTGATCAAGCGCGAGGAGATGGTGATACTCATTTCCAACAAGGGTTACATCAAGCGTGTCCCCGTCAGCGCCTATCGGAACCAGGGGCGTGGTGGAAAAGGCTCCAACTCGACCTCGCTCATGGATGAGGATTTCATCGAACAGATTTTCATCGCCAACACGCACGATTACCTGATGTACATTACCAGCAGGGGCAAGGCCTACTGGCAGAAAGTGCACGAGATTCCCGAGGCGTCCAGGGCTGCTCGAGGCGCCCACATCAAGAGTCTTCTGGCCATAGGGCCCGACGAAGAGATTACAACGATAATCGACCTGAAGGACTTTTCGGACGATGTATTCCTGTTCTTTGGAACCCTGCGCGGCGTAGTAAAGAAAGTCGCGACAAAGGTTTTTGCAAATGCCAAGACTCGCGGGATAATCGCGATCAATCTGGACGAGAACGACCAACTGGTATCGGCCTGCAAGACCGGCGGCCATGATGGAGTCGTCCTGATCACGAAGCGCGGCCAGGCCCTGCGCATTTTGGAGTCCGCCGTCCGTGTAATGGGTCGGAATAGCCGCGGCGTTCGGGGTATCTTCCTGAAGACGCCGGAAGATGAACTGTGCGCCATGCTGCGTGTCGCGCCGGACGAGCAGATGCTCCTGATCAGCGAGCAAGGCCACGGGAAGCGTATCGGCTACGACAATTTTAACGAGCATGGCCGCGGAACAGGTGGACAGAAAATCTACGATCCCGAATACGGCGAACTGGTATGCGCTGTCTCGATCAAGGAATCCGATGATGTCGTCGTCATGACAAGCCTTGGCAAGACGCTCAAGATTACGGCCGCCGGCGTCAGGCTTTGCGGAAAGTCTGCCAGGGGCGTACGCATAGTCAATATTGACCCGCCGGATTTTGTCGTAGGAATGGATCGTATCGCCAAGGAAGACACTGAGGCCGTAGAGTCCGACGAGACGTTGGAGTCGCTTGCGACAGGAGGCGAATCGTCCGATGAAGATGCGTCTCTCGGAGCGCCGAGAGTAGTCGATGAAGATGCGGCTGAATTCGAAGCTGGATCGAACCGGCAGGATTCAGACGAATCAGACACGTAGGCAATCGGTACGGCCTGAAGGAAATCATGGGGGAAGGCCGAGTGCCTTCCCCCGTTTGTTTCACGTGAAACATTCTAAATCGCATAGAACTACTCCGCTCTGCGTGAATGTAAAAATCCGATGTTTCACGTGAAACATCGGGGAAGCCGTTCAAGCTCAACTATTCTTTTCAGGACTATCTTCAGTACAACCACCAGGGGTACTGCAAAAAATATTTCCGAGGGCCCCCGCTCAGCACCGTTACGCAGGGGCAGGATGCCGGGACTATGTGCCTGGAACCAGTAGACACAAGAATCCAGGTATACGACTTGAAATGGGCTATAATATACACAGAGCGAAAGGAGGATGGACCGCCTCTCGGTAGTGGAAGACCTCGTCACGCGGGGCGCTCCGAAAGTGCCATGGAAAAACGTTTGGTTCCTCTGCTTCTTTTTCTGGCCCTCGCGCTTCAAGCCGCCTCTGCGCAGGAGGGCGCCGCGAGTTCTCCATCAATCCCGTCAATGAATGTGTCATTTCTGGGATTCGATTCAAACGACATCGGTATTTCGGGTTTGGAGATCCTGGGCGAGATGGTACGCAAGGAGATTTCCCTGGCTCCCGGGTTTTCCCTGGTCGAGCGCGCGGGTTTGGGGTCAGTCATATCTGAACAGGAACTCCGCCTGTCCGATGCCTTTGAAGGAACAGGTGCCATACAGGTCGGTCAACTTCTTGGCGCCGACCATGTGATGGTCGGCCGGATAGGGATACTCGGCACCCTGTACATCATATCGCTGCGATTGATCAGCGTGGAAACCGGACAAGTCGTCCGTGCTGTGACCGAGGAATACCTCGGTCCCATTGAGGACCTGCGGAAACCAGTCAGGGTGGCGACCCAGCGTATACTGGGCATTCCCGGTATCGAGATAAAGATGGGCGAGTACATCAGCGTCGAAACCGAACCGCCCGGCGTCGCCGTGTACGTCAACGGCCTGTTTGAAGGAAACGGACCCGTCGTGATCCGTGTTCCCAAACCGGGCAAGTACGCGATCAAGCTGAGTTCCGCGGG
>SPCK01000424.1 GCA_004525355.1 Spirochaetales bacterium | reverse complement strand
GACGCGAATACCGCGCGGGACGCGAATACCGCGACGGATGCCGTGCCGGTACCGGAGACGGTGGCGCCGAAACCCGCGGTAAAGCCGCAGCCCGAGCCGAAACCAATACTTTATGCGGACCTGCCGCTTGAAGAGCGGTTCAGTAAACTGATAGATTTGCGGGTCGCGAAAATAATCAGGATCGAACGGCATCCCAAGGCAGACAAACTCTACATAGAAACCCTCGACGATGGCTCGGGTACGGAACGCGTCATCGTTTCCGGTCTCGTGCCCTTCTACACGGAAGAAGAATTGCTGGGCAGGCACATCGTGTTGGTCAACAACCTGAAGCCCGCCAGGCTCAGGGGAGTGGAGAGCAAGGGCATGCTCCTGGCGGCCAGCGTTTCGGGAGAAAGCGGCAAGGAGATGGTAGAAGTATTGGACGCCGCCTGGGCGGCGCCGGGTACGCGTGTCGTGCTTGAAGGGCAGGATCCATCGATTCCAACCGACCCGGAAATTGACGTTGACGCCTTCTTTTCGGTT
The DNA here is from genome assembly GCA_004525355.1 of Spirochaetales bacterium. Lineage (GTDB taxonomy): Bacteria > Spirochaetota > Spirochaetia > Treponematales > UBA12059 > UBA5200. The sequence continues at coordinate 1,997 of SPCK01000424.1, read as the reverse complement.
CCGATGCATGCGGAGGCAAATCGAGCAAAGGTCGGGAACCTGGCCCTGACCGCAGAAGGAAAGGCGCTCGGGACCGTATCCGTTCGGGAGGGTGAAATAGGCTGAACTGTATCAGAAAGTATGCAATTTCATACAGTTCACGGATAAATATGCGTCCGTGGACTGTTTTTGTTTTACGAAAGGATACATGCCGGTGCGACTTGTACCTATGGAACCAACGGACTGGGCAGCCAGCTCGTTTCTGCAATCCGGATTTTGGGGACGCTTCAAGTCCGAGTTCGGATGGCGGGCCGAAGCTTGGCGCACATTTCCCGACGACGCACCATCGTTTATCCTTTCCGTCCTGATTCGTCCGTTGCGCGCGAATCGGTGTTTTGCGTATATTCCTCATGGCCCCACGCTGGCCGTGGCGCCTGATCGCCAGGGAGCCTTTCTGGTGGATCTTGCTCAATCCCTCGCGACCGTGCTACCGCCCAATTGCGTGTTCATACGGTTCGACCCGTCATGGCATTGCGTCGAGAAGCCCGATCAAAATGAGACGCCTGATCGTATCGACACCGACCCGCTGCAAGGCGTACAAGAACCAGCCCTGATCGGTACGCGCGTTGGCGAAGGCCGAAAAGTCATCCCGGAACGCCCCCAGTATTCCCGGCCGCTACGAAAGGCTTCCGATGTGCAGCCTCCCGATACCGTCATCGTCGACCTGTCGCCGGAACCAGACCTGATACTGGCAGCCATGAAACCCAAATGGCGATACAATATCAAGCTTGCGGCGAAAAAGAATGTCATCGTTTCCGAGGAAGGACTGTCGGGCATTGACGTCTTTTACGATCTGTACGAGACGACTTCCAGACGCGACGGCATCGCCCTGCATCCGAAAGCCTACTACAAGCGCCTGATCGAATGCGCCATCGCCCGGGACAGCGCAACGGCATCCGATAGTCCGCCTGTCGACGTGCGCCTATGGACGGCGCGCCACGAAGGCCAGGCTCTTGCGTCGATAATCACGCTGTTCTATGGAAATCAAGCCGTCTACCTGTACGGCGCGTCGAGCGACGAGAAACGCAACCGTATGCCGGCGTATGCGCTGCAATGGGCGGCCATGATGGCCGCGCGCGACGCTGGCTGCACGTTCTACGACCTCTATGGAATCCCGCCCGTCGACGATCGCGGGCACCCGATGGCCGGTCTCTATCGGTTCAAGACAGGATTCGGTGGACTGATTCTGCACTATGCGGGCGCCTGGGATTACGTGTTCCAGCCTGTAGCATACGCTGCATTCAGGGCGATAGAACGGCTTCGATTATTCTGGCACAAGGTAATAAAGAAGCGATTGAGGAGCCGGGTCGTACCGTCCTGATAGTCAAGGAGTCAAAGCACGAGCGGTCAAATCCTGGTTTAATGGTATGGCGAAGAGGGAATAAAGGCTCCCGAGGACTTCTATCTGGAAATCTCCAAAATACTTGATGAAGATGCACTCAGCATGTTCTGCATCTGTTCGCCTCCCGATCAAGTGATTGCTGGCGATGCGATCGCCGCATCATCGGTATTCAGGGAGGCCGCTGATCCGGAATGAAGTGACGAGCTACCTCGACCGTAATGGATATTGGTGGCATCATCCAGATAGAAAGGGCCGGGGTGGTTCGAAAGGTCGGCGAGACTGCCTGAACGATGGAACCATAATCCTGGATGCTTCTTGAAGTACGCATATCGCTCAGACCATTGATAACGCGGGCTTTGCCGAATTCGGCAGAGCCCGCGGATTTCATTACGCTTCCATGTTTGCGGTCAGGTAGTCCCAGAATTCAGGCGGGTACAATTCCGGTACGGGAGGCGGGGGCGGCGGCAGGCTGGCCCGGTATTCGGATTCGCGAACGCCCCTGAGGAAGCGATCGGCCACGCTCGGGAACAATTCCAGAAGGAGTTCCTCCTTTTCATCCTTCGCGAGCAGGAGGCCGCCCAGGTCTTCAAGCCGGGGATTGTCCTCTTTCCGGTAT
>SPCK01000133.1 GCA_004525355.1 Spirochaetales bacterium | reverse complement strand
GAGTAGGTCGTCGCCGGGCTTTTTTTTATATCGCGCGATCTACTTTGTCGCGCCCCCTTCGGAAATGCTCGACGTGCGATAGCACGCCTCCGCTTCCCAAAGGGGGCGCTTCTCGTATCTCATCGCGATATAAAAAAAAGCCGCTTCCACCGTGGGCTATCAGATAGCGCCTGCCATGGATGGCAGGATGTCAAAACGCTGCCTGCTTCGTCGCGCCCCCCTTCGGAAATGCTCGACATGCGATAGCACGCTCGGGCTCGTCGGAAATGGGCGCTTCTCGTATCTCATCGCGATATAAAAAAAGCCGCTTCCACTGTGGGCTACCAGACAGCGCCTGCCATGGATGGCAAGTGTTCGGTACCCGCGGATTTTCGCCAGCGAATCCGCGATGGCGGCGTTCTGGCAGGATGTCAAAACGCCGCCTGCGTATCTGCTCGCGAGAAGGACGGCATGTGGATACTCTGGGTGCATTCAGTATTGTGCGGGCTCCAGCCAATTCGATAGCGGCTTGCCTGATTATATGCTAACATATGGGTATGCAACTGGCTTGCGTCGGTAATGCTCTAATGGATTTAATAGCCTCGGTAAACATGGATTTTCCGACTCATTTTGGTATTCATCCAGGTTCGACGATACATATGGATAGAATGCGTATCCAGGACATTATTGATGCCCTGCCCGAAGCATGGTTGACCGCCGGTGGTGGCGCCGCCAATACGGCGAAGATTTTCTGCGCACTCGGTGGGCGAGCTTCTTTTGTGGGCGCTATCGGCCAGGATGTCTTCGGGGATCAATATGAAAATGAAATGCGACGAGCAGGCGTTGATGTATATCTCCAGCGGCGTGCTGTTGCCACCGGCGTTTTTTGTGCGCTGAGGGATGGTGCGGGGCGGAGGAGTATAGTCGTCGATCAGGGCGCTGCCTCCTCCCTTGAACTTGATAAGATTCCAGCCTCTTTCTATGCGGTGGAATCCATCCTCTATATTGATGGATTTTTAGCCATGTCTTCGGGATTGTTGGAGGGGCTCATCCTCAGGGCCAAGTCAGCCGGCATGAAGATTGCTTTCGACACCGGTGGTCATCGACTGGTGTCGGATAATGTCGCGCTTTTTTCAAGGATAATCCGCGAGGATTGCGCCTGGTCATTCCTGAACGAAGATGAGTTCACGACGCTCGTCGGCACGTCAGTCGACGCTGGACTGGCAGCTTTTTCTGCTGAAATCCCTGGCGTCGTTGTCGTTAAGAGAGCGGATGCGGGTGCGGTTTGCGTTTCGGAAGGTCGCCTGTATGAGAGCTCTGTCCGGCCCATCGATGTAGTCGATGAAACAGGCGCCGGGGATGCCTTCGCTGCGGGCTTCCTCTACGCGGCGCTCTCCGGAGTTCCCTTGGCTCGGTGCCTCAGGGCGGGGAACTGGACGGCAGAACGCGCTATACAAGTTCCCGGCATGGCCCTGGATCTGAATGCCCTTCGAAGAGGTATGGCGACAGTGCTTTGATCATTTTCCGACCATATACCTATATTCTGCTGGTGAAACATGACTATGGGTCTTCAAAACCTTGCCTGGAGCAGTCAAACTTCTATATTTTAGTTGTATAACTCCAGAAAGGACGGCGGAAATGCCCGACAACCAGATTGTTCCAATTGAAATGATTCTGCCCAATAAGATCCCGATCATCCCCCTGAACGGTAAACCAATTTTCCCTGGGATTTTTACTCCCATCATGCTTGGAAGCCAGGATGATATAAAGACGGTTGATGACTCTATGCAGTCCGACGGTATCGTCGGCCTCGTGCTCGTACGGGAGGATACTGAAAAACCCCAGGCAAGTGACCTGCACCAGGTTGGCACGGTAGCAAAGATAGTCAAGCGTATCAACCTGCCTGATGGGTCCGTCAATATCTTCATTTCGACCCTCAAGCGGTTCAGAATCAGGAAAGCCTTGTCCAAAGATCAACCCATCGTTGCGGCTGTTGAATACCTGGAAGACGTTGGCGAAGGTCCTGATGAGATCAAGGCTCTGACCCGGGCACTCCTCTCCGAGATGAAGCAGGTATCGGAGAATAACCCCCTGTTCTCCGAAGAGATGCGCCTCAACATGATCAACATCGACCACCCCGGCAAGATCGCCGATTTTATCGCCAGCATACTCAATATCGACCGCAACGAGCAGCAGAAGATCCTGGAACTGGTTGACGTTCACGAGCGCATGGAGCGCGTTCTCATTTTTATCAAGCGAGAACAGGAATTGCTCCGTATACAGAAACGCATCCAGTCCGAGATCAACGAGAAGATCGAAAAGAGCCAACGAGAATACTTTCTCAAGGAAGAACTGAAGGCCATCAAGCAGGAACTGGGTATGCCCGCAGACGCAAAGAGCTCGGACCACCAGCGCTTCAAAGAGAAGCTCGAATCGTTCGGGTTCGAGGGAGAGGTCAAGGAGCTGGTGGAACAGGAGCTGGAAAAATTCGGGCTGATGGATCCGAATTCCAGTGAGTTCATCGTGACTCGCAATTGGCTCGATCTTGTTTCCAATCTTCCCTGGAACACGAACCCCGGCCGCGATTTCGACATGAAAGCCGCCCGGGAAATACTTGAGGCCGATCATTACGGGCTGAAGGATGTCAAGGACAGGATCATTGAATACCTGGCCGTCCGGAAGCTCAAGAAGGATACCAAGGGGTCGATACTCTGTCTGGTCGGACCGCCTGGCGTTGGCAAGACCAGCGTGGGCAAGTCGATCGCAAGGGCGCTGGGCAAGGAGTTTTTCCGATTCAGCGTCGGCGGCATGCGCGATGAAGCGGAGATCAAGGGGCACAGACGGACGTACGTGGGCGCCCTTCCAGGAAAGATAATCCAGGGACTGAAAATAGCAAAATCGCGGGATCCGGTATTCATGATCGACGAGATCGACAAGATGGGTTCGAGCTATCAGGGCGATCCATCCAGCGCCTTGCTGGAAGTACTCGATCCGGAGCAGAACCATGCGTTCCGCGACCATTATCTCGATCTACCTTTCGATGTATCGAGCGTTTTTTTTATCGTCACGGCGAATACTCTGGATACTATTCCCTCTCCCCTCCGGGACAGGATGGAGATCATCCAGCTCCCCGGGTATGTCGATTCAGAAAAATTGGAGATTGCGAAACGCTACCTTATCCCCAAGAGCCTGGAGAAGTCCGGCCTCAGGCGCTTCCAGGTCAAGTACACCCGGGACGCTCTTTCCGCGATAGCGGAAGGCTACGCCAGGGAGGCGGGCGTCCGCAATTTCGAGAAATACCTCGATCGCGTGCACCGTAAGCTTGCCTTGGTAATCGTGAGTGATGAAGGAGACGGCGCCGAGACCAGGAAGTTTGTCGTTGACAAGCCGTCGCTTGAGAAATATCTGGGCAAACCGCGTTTCGACGCGGACGATATCAAGCGGGCCACGACGTCAGGCATGACAGTGGGGCTTGCATGGACGAGCATGGGCGGCGATACGCTCATTATCGAAGCGGTGAGCAATCCCGGCAAGGAAGGCTTCAAGCTGACTGGACAGATGGGATCGGTAATGCAGGAATCGGCGGGTATCGCCTATACTTGGGTACGCCATTTCGTGGCGGAGGTGCATGGTATCCAAGGCAAGTACTTCGAGGATCGGCAGATCCACCTGCACATACCCGAGGGAGCGACGCCCAAGGACGGCCCTTCCGCAGGCATAACGATGGCGACTGCCCTCGTTTCTCTTGTGCTTGGGCGTAAGGTCAGGGACCGGCTGGCAATGACGGGTGAATTGTCGTTAACGGGGCAAGTCATGGCCATAGGCGGCTTGCGTGAGAAGACAGTCGCCGCCAAGCGCAACAAGATTCGCGACATCATCATCCCGAAGGGAAACGAACGGGACTTAGAGGATATACCCGATCACGTGAAGAAAGGTATCACCTTCCATCCCGTGGAGCGGATGGAGGATGTCCTGGCTATAGCGCTACCCGAGTGACCGATACGCATCGGGGACGGGTGATCCTCGGTGCGTGCGGCCTGCCAGGCTCAGCCGGCGGCGGTCCAACGTCCTTTCCGGAGCGCGAGGTCGCACGTACCGGCCAGCGTCTTGGCCAACCCATGTGAGAGGGATTGTGCGGTCGCGGCTACTTCCGGCGGCAGCGCCTTGAGGTCCGCGGCGCCGCTGCCGAGTATGGTTTCAGCCAGGAGCTTGGCGGCCAGAAAACGGTCGGCCTTGTTCACGGCGAAGCCAATCGGCCTGTCCAGCAGTCCCAGGACCTCCCAAGTGGATTGTTCCGCCTGGCTGTAGCGGCCGGCGTCCTTGTCTTGGTCTGACAGACGCAGGGGCAGGCGTGAGGCGATCGCATCAAGCTTGGGTACGAGCGCTTCCAGGTTGAACAGGCCCGTCGCGCAGTTGAAGAGGATCCGCTCGCCGCGGGCCTCCATCGCCTCCGCCTCGTCGATCGCTATCGCCTGGCCGAGGTCCCCTATCGTCATCCTGCCGCCTTCGTCAAGGACCAGGATGCCGCCCTTGACGTCAACCGGCGTGCGGTACGAGAAGTCGAAGGCCGCCTCGGCTCCCGAGAGGCACAGGATGGCGATTTCAACCGGATCGACCGAGTATCCCACGTTGTCCACGTTCCCGATATACGCGAAGCGATAGCCGGCTTCAAGGAGCCCACCATACACGTCAGCGAGGAAGCGGAAGCTTTGTCCATGTCCTCCAGGCAGGGCGAGGGCACTATGCGGCTTGCCATAGGCCGAGTCGAATACGCGGCGCGGAGTTCCCTTGGTTGAATGGGTGAAGGCGGCGATGAGGGGCTGCACGGCGCTCCATGGCCGGGTGGGGTCGGTTCCGGTTTGATCGATCAAGCCTGAAAGCCAAGGATGGTTCCGGTAGGAACTGTACGCGGCCCGAAGCTGCTCGTCCGTGCCTCTGCTCGTCATCTGGAAGAAGGGGAGCGCGGGGCGGTCCGGTGCGCCGAATCGTTTACGGTATCGCTCGGCCTTGAGGAGGGCGGAACGCATCTTGAGCACCAGGAAGCTTTCGCCGACGCTACCATCCGGGTTGAGATATGCGGGGGACAGGCCTTTGGGCAGGCCTTCGCACAAAGGCGCGAGCGTTTCGAAACCCTCACGTATTGCCTCGAATACGCCGGCACCCAGTGATCCGTTCTTCTTTCGGTCGGCATAACTGGACGCTGAGCCCCCGTTGAGGACGCCCCAGGCGGAGACCTCATAGAGTCTCTCGCCGAAGTCGGCCAGGGTTGCCCGGTCGAGGGCGGCCATTCCGTTTTTCACCGGGGTGTCCGCAGGCCAGGCATGGCCGTAGGCGGCGAACCTCGTCTTGGCCTCGGACGCATCCACACGATAGACGAAGTCGCCGACAAGAGACAATAGTGATTTCCCGTCGACTGCCGGTACACCGGTTGTTTGAATCGAGCTGGCGGGCGACAGATGTCCCGAATTGAGCCCTTCGAGTATTTCCATTGTCAGGTCGATGTCGATATGTTTCCTGATCATGTCCCTGCGCAGGCGGTCGTCAATCAATGTTTTCTCCATCCCGGCGTTTCGATGCACACAACGCCCCGTAATTGCCACGGCGGGTTCAGACGGCAGACAGGATCGTGGCCGCGTGGGCCGCTCCGTATATCGAGATGCCATAGTCCTTCACGATGTACACGGGAGTCGCTTCCATGATTTCCCGGACATGCTGCCGATAGCTGCGCATGAACGAATCCATGAAGCAGAACCCGTCGACAAACCATCGCTCGTTCTTGGCGGCTATGCCCCCGGCCAGGAACAATCCGCCGGTGGGCAGTACCGTCAAGGCAAGATCCGAAGCGACTCGAGCGTAGAGCCGAACGAACATGTCCATGACCTTGGCACAGAGCGCGTCGGATTCGGCTGCGGCCGCAATCATGGCGGGGCGCTCGCTCTCAACGGCTTTCAGGATTGCCCCAACCTGGGCGCTCGGTTTGCCTTCATGCTCGGCCAGGAAACGGAACAGGTTCGCGATGCCCTGCCCGGAAACGCCTGCTTCAGCGCCTGCGGCAAAGCCGTATGCGCGATCGAGCCAGAGCGAGAAGGCACGTGTATCCTCGTCGTAGGCGGGAATGCCTGCGTGGCCGCCCTCGGAAGGATATACCCGGGGTCGGCCTCCGTCCCTGGTTATGAAGCCGCAGCCCAGTCCGGTTCCGGCGCCGAGTACGGCGATGACGCCGTCCGTCGAGCATTCGGCCATGCTGCCATCGGGGCGCCGGAGGGGAACGAGCTGGCCGGGAGCGCCCGGATCGAGCAGGAGGACTCCCCAGGCAATCGCGCTGAAATCGTTGATGATGAAGCACGGCAGGCCGAACCGGGATTCCAGGGCGGCGCCGTCGATGCCCCATGGCGCGTTGGT
>SPCK01000026.1 GCA_004525355.1 Spirochaetales bacterium | reverse complement strand
TTTTTCAGCAGGAAGGTCGGTTCGGGAGGGACGGGGCTCGGCCTTGCCATGGTACGCCACATCCTGAACCAGCACGGCGGCCAAGTGTCGATAGAATCCGTTTTTGGTACTGGTTCGACGATCCGGGTCCTTATCCCGGTCACGTAAAGACTACGGTTTTTCGATATTGGTAGCCCGGCATGCTTGTGAGCGGGCATATCTGTCGCGATACTGGATTTCAATGGGAGAAAACCATGGCAAATAGCGTCAAGCATTATCTGCGGCTGCTGAAGGCTGAGCTTGAGGATCTTGCCGATGAACTGGGTATAATTGACGCCCGGTGCCGGGAGCGGTTCGAGGGAGCGGAAATCACCCCGTATGTGTTCCAGGAAAACGAGGCGCTCCTGAAAAAAGAAATCGATTCCATCAGAAAATTTTCCAAGATCGTTGACGGAATTGACGCATCACTATATAAGAATATAGCCGAACTCGAAGCGGACCTTCAGGCTCGTTCACGCGAGCTGATCGCGCATTTCGAGGAACCGGAGGCAGTGTTCATATTCCTCAAGAGGAAATTTGACAAGATTCGAACATATCTGGAAACGCAGGAAACGTGACCTGAACGTCCATAATCGTAGCTGAAAGAGGAAGCCATGGATATCCGAGTACAGGAACTGCTGGACAAGATCAAGCACGATGGCGTTGAAAGCGCCGAGGTCGAGGCGGGGAAGATTCGCGGGGAGGCGGAGAAGGAGCGTATCCGCCTTGTCGAGGATGCCCGCAAGGAGGCCAAGGCCATAGTTGAAAAGGCCAAGGCTGACGCGAAGCGCGAAGAGGAATCGGGCAAGGCAGCCCTGGGACAGGCCTCCCGGGATTTGGTACTCGCGTTCAGGGGAGAGATTGAGAAGGTTCTGGCCGCCTTGGTACGCGCTGAGCTGGATACGGCCTTTGACGCGGATGTCCTCAAGAAGGCTCTTCCAGCGATCGTCGAGGCATGGGCCAAGGACGGGCGCGACGATCTGTCCGTGCTCGTTCCGGAGAAGGATCTCAAGGCGCTTGAAGTGTTTTTCCGTGACAAGCTGACGGAACGACTCAAGCAAGGAGTCGAGCTGAAGCCGCTCAGAGGCACCAAGGCGGGCTTCCGTATCGGACAAAAAGACGGTGCGGCATATTACGATTTTTCAGCGGAAGCTGTCGCGGGTATGCTCGGATCTTACCTGAACTCCAGGCTGGCTGCCATCGTGGCCATGCCGGCCAATTAAGGGCGCCATGTCCAGCTACTACTATTTTGCGGCTACGCTGCCCGCGCTTCGGTACGACTCGCCTCCGCCAATGGGGTATGCCGAATTCCTTGAACGGGCTAGTTACTGCCTGAACCCCAGGGACCTGTCAGTAGTGGAAGGAGCGCGGTTATACATACCAGAAGACGGATCCTATCCGCCATCCTCGGGCATGTCGCCCCTGCTTACCCGATATTACCGATGGGAACGTGCCCTGAGGAACGAACTGGCCAGGTTGAGAGCCCAGAGGATCCAGAAAACTGCGGACAGGTTCGTACGGCCTGGCGAGCTTGAATGGGATGGCGTCAGGGTGGCGCAGGCCGCCTTCCAGGCCGATGATCCCCTGCAGAGCGAATTGACCATAGAGCGCGAGCGCTGGTCTTTCATTGAATTCCATGCGGCCAACCACTTTTTCGATATTGATTGCCTGGCTGCCTACGCCCTGCTTCTGCAAGCCCTGGAACGCCGGGCGCGTTTCACTGCCGAAGCGGGTGAAGCGGGCTACGGAACCGTATACCGGTCCGTGCTCGACACCGCGGAATACCGCGACGAATCCGGAGAACAACGATGACGACTACAAAAGGCTCGGTCACGGGCGTCAACGGCAACATGGTAACTGTCCGGGTGGACGGTACCGTGTCCATGAACGAAGTGGCCTTTATCGTCCTTGGAGACAAGCGCTTGAAGGCCGAGGTAATTCGCGTCAGGGGCGACTTGGTGCAGACCCAGGTATTCGAGATGACCAAGGGAATCAAGGTCGGGACTCCTGCGGAGTTCTCGGGTGAAATGCTGGCGGTCGAACTCGGGCCCGGGCTCTTGGGTAAGATTTTCGACGGCCTCCAGAACCCCCTGCCCGAGGTGGCGGAGAAAACCGGGTTCTTCCTCGAGCCGGGCGTGTACCTGGATGCCTTGCCCAAGGACACAACCTGGAGTTGGACGCCGGTAGCCAAGATTGGCGATCAGGTGGAACGTGCCGACACCTTGGGTACGGTACCCGAAGGCGCCTTCGTCCATCAGGTGATGGTGCCGTTCGGCTTGTTGGGTTCATACACCGTCAAGTCGATCAAGCCGTCCGGCATGTACACCATTCGAGAGGAAGTGGCCGTGCTCGAGGATGCGGACGGTGCGTCCTACCCGTTGACCATGATGTTCGAGTGGCCGGTCAAGCGCGCTATCGACTGTTACGCTGAGCGTCTGCGCCCGGTTGAGCCCATGGTAACCAAGAATCGCATCATCGATACGTTCTTTCCCGTGGCCAAGGGCGGTACGTACTGCATTCCGGGCCCGTTTGGTGCCGGCAAGACGGTACTCCAGCAGGTGACAAGCCGAAATGCCGATGTCGACATCGTGATCATCGCGGCCTGCGGCGAGCGCGCTGGCGAGGTGGTGGAGACTCTCAAGGAGTTTCCGGAGCTGATCGATCCGCGAACGGGCAAATCACTGATGGAACGAACCATCATCGTATGCAATACGTCCTCCATGCCGGTCGCCGCGCGCGAGGCTTCGGTATATACCGCTGTAACCATGGCCGAGTATTACCGGCAGATGGGCCTGGATGTCCTGCTCCTGGCCGACTCGACGAGCCGCTGGGCCCAGGCCATGCGCGAGATGTCCGGACGCCTTGAAGAGATCCCCGGCGAGGAAGCCTTTCCCGCCTACCTCGAGTCGGTCATAGCCGGTTTTTACGAGCGGGCCGGAATTGTCCGGCTCAAGGACGGCAACAAGGGCTCCGTAACGATTGGCGGAACCGTATCGCCCGCCGGCGGCAACTTCGAGGAACCGGTTACACAGGCGACGCTCAAGGTAGTGGGCGCCTTCCACGGACTGTCCCGCGAGCGTTCGGACGCGCGCAAGTACCCGGCTATACATCCCCTGGATTCCTGGTCCAAGTACCAGGGCATCATGGACCCGGCTTGGGTCGGCTGGGCGCACTGGTACCTTGAGCGGGGATCCGAAGTCGGCCAGATGATGAAGGTAGTCGGTGAGGAAGGCACGAGCCTGGACGACTACGTCATCTATCTCAAGAGCGAATTCCTGGACGCTACCTACCTCCAGCAGAATTCTTTCGATCCGGTGGATGCCTCTGTTTCGCCGGAACGCCAGGAGTTCGTATTCGGCAGGGCGGTCCGCGTTCTGGGTACCTCGTTTGACTTCAAGGATAAAGAGGCTGCCCGCGGCTGGTTCAACCGTCTGCGGCAGATGTCCCTGGATATAAACGGTATCGAATGGGGCTGCGACGCGTTTACCGAGGCTGACGAGGGATTCTTGTCCTTCATGGCCGAACGGGCCACCGGTCTGGATCAGAAAGCTGCCCTCATCCTCGAGAGCCTGGAGTGACGACATGAAGAAGGTATATTCCCGTATAGAATCGATAACCGGAAACGTTATTACCGTAAAGGCCAGCGATATCACCTACGGCGAGCTGGCCGAGGTCAATACGCGCTTCGGCGTCTCTCTGGCGGAGGTAATACGTCTGGACAACGAGATGGTCTCACTGCAGGTATTCGCAGGCGGCCGCGGCATCTCCAATGGCGACGAGGTGATGTTCCTCGGTCACCCCATGCTTGTATCGTTCAGCGATGCATTGAAAGGCCGGATCTTTACCGGTTCCGGCGAGCCGCGCGACAAGGGACCCGCCCTGCACGACAACCTGATTCCCATCGGCGGGCCTTCTGTAAACCCGGTAAAGCGTATCATCCCGCGTGAGATGATCCGCACGGGCATCCCGATGATCGACGTGTTCAATACGCTGGTCAAGAGCCAGAAACTGCCGATCTTCTCGGTGTCCGGGGAGCCGTACAACCAGTTGCTCGCCCGTATCGCCATGCAGGCCGAGGTCGATCTCATCGTCCTGGGCGGCATGGGACTCAAGTATGACGACTACCTGTTCTTCAAGGACGCTCTTGAGGAGGGCGGCGCGCTGCAGAAGACCGTCATGTTCGTGCATACCGCCGCCGACCCCGTGGTCGAGTGTCTCATGGTTCCGGACATCTCGCTGGCCGTGGCCGAAAAATTCGCCCTCAAGGGCCTGAACGTGCTGGTGCTCCTGACGGACATGACCAATTTTGCCGACGCGCTCAAGGAAATCGCCATTACCCAGGAGCAGGTACCGTCCAACCGGGGATACCCAGGCGACCTGTACAGTCAGCTGGCCTCCCGCTATGAGAAAGCGGTCGATTTCTCCGATTCCGGTTCAATCACCACCTTGGCGGTGACGACCATGCCGGGCGACGACGTGACGCACCCGGTACCCGACAACACCGGCTATATCACTGAAGGACAGTTCTATCTCAAGGGCGGCCGCATCGAGCCGTTCGGCTCTCTGTCGCGCCTCAAGCAGCAGGTAAACGGCAAGACACGCGCTGACCACCGCTCCATCATGGATGGCATGATCAAGTTGTTCGCGGCCTACCGGGATACTCTGGAAAAGAAATCCATGGGCTTCCAGATGAGCACCTGGGACAAGAAACTCCTGAAATACGGCGAGCTTTTCGAACGCGAGATGATGGACCTGTCGGTCAATATCCCCTTGGAGAAGGCCCTGGACAAGGGTTGGGAGATCCTGGCGAATTGTTTCGAGCCCCAGGAAACTGGGCTGCAATCCAAGTTGATCGAGCAGTTCTGGCCCCAAAAGGCCTGAGTCATGGCCAAGATAAAGCTGACCAAAAACGAACTCAAGAAGCAGAAAGACGCGCTCAAGATGTACAAGCGCTATCTTCCTACGCTTCAGCTCAAGAAACAGCAGCTACAGATGGAAATTCGCATCATCGAGGCTCGGGCCAGGGAAATAGCCGCCGAACGTGATCGCCTGTCAACGGAATTCCAGGCTTGGATCGCCGTTTTCGGTGAGGAAGAAGCGGTGCAACGGCCCGATGGTTCATGGATACTGTCCGCCGGTATTATCCGGACCGCCGAGGGCAATATCGCGGGCGTGGATATTCCCTTGTTCAAGAGCGCCGATTTCACGATCGACGAGTATGATCTGTTCAGCAAGCCCCTTTGGATAGACCGGGCGCTTGACCGCCTGAGGGCCATGCTCACGCTCGATCTGGAGATACGGGTCCTTGAAGAACAAATCAGTCGGCTTGCTGCCGAACTGCGTACGACTACCCAGAGGGTCAACCTGTTCGAGAAGGTGAAAATTCCGGAGACTTCCGAGAATATCAAGAAGATACGTATCTACCTCGGCGATCAGCAGACAGCCCAGGTAGTGCGTGGCAAGATAGCCAAGCGCAAGGTCGTAGAAAGGGTCGCCTCATGATTGCAGCGATGAAACGTGCTTTCGTGGTAGTAGTGGACCGGGAAAAACGGGAAGCTCTCAAAAACTTGCGGAAACTCGGACTGGTACATCTCGAATCAGTACGCGGCCAGGGAGAAGCTTTCGAGGAACTTGCCGCTCGCAAGCGCGAGCTTGATGAGGCCCTGGCTATCCTGTCGGAGTACAAGAGGGCCCAAACCGGCGAAAAATTGGGGCTACGGGCCGGAATCGATCTGGCGAATGACATTCTGGCTACGGCAGGCAGGATTCGCGAGCGGCATGAGGAAATCGCCTCGTTGTCCAAGGAAATCGAGCGAATCAGTACCTGGGGCGAATTCGATCCCGAATGCCTGCGCGACCTGGCCGAGCGCGGTTTACCGATCAGATTGGCGGAGCTGCCCGCCAAGAAGCTTGCATCACTGCCAGCCGATCTTGATTACCTGCGTCTTTCCGAGAAGAAGGGCCGCATCAAACTCGCACTGCTCGCCGCCGGCGACCGCGAGCTGCCGGTCGACCTTGTTGAATTGAGGGCTCCAGAAAAGTCGCTGTCGTTGCTTCAGGCCGATCTATCGGTAGCTGTCGATGCCCTCGCAGGCCTCAAGGGTCTGCTTTTGCAGAAGGCCGCCAAGCGGACCGCACTGAAAAAAGTGCTGTCTCGCATGGAGCGCGACTTGGTGTTCGAGACCCTCCGATCCGGTATTGGCAGCGAAACCGCGGTCGCGTGGCTGGCTGGCTGGGTGCCCGCCAAGGATGAGAAACAGCTTGTCGAGGCGGCTGCCAAGGCGGGCTGGGCTCTCTTGATAGATGAGCCGCAGGATGATGAGTTGCCTCCCACCAAGGTAGAAAACAACGCCGTCGTGAGGATGATCCATCCTGTCCTCGATTTTCTTGGAACGGTGCCGAATTACCGGGAGTTCGATATTTCTCTGTGGTTCCTGTTGTTTTTCGGTTTGTTCTTCGCAATGATCTTCGGCGACGCGGGCTACGGAACACTGATGCTTGCCTGTTGCCTGTTCTTTATGGTCAAGGGGCTGATAAAGCGCAAGGGCGTCGGGGATGGACTCAAGCTATTCCTGTACCTGTCCGGGCTGACCGTAGCGTGGGGAACCATTACCGGAAGCTGGTTCAGCTTGCTGCCGGAGAATCTTCCTGGGTTCCTCAAATCGTTGGCTATCGAGCCTATTGCCTCCTGGAATCCTGACGCGAGCGACAACATCAAGGTGCTGTGCTTTATTCTCGGAGGCGTGCAACTTTCAATCGCCCATATCAAGAATATCTTCAGGGATTTTCCCAAACCAAAATTCCTTGGGCAGGTCGGGGCGCTCGCCTTGGTACTGGGCATGTATTTCATGGCCCTCAACCTGGTCGTCAGCGCGGATAAATATCCGATACCCCAGTTCGGCCTGTACTTGATCCTGGGCGGTTTCACGGTCAACTTCATATTCGGGAGTTGGGAAACCGGTCCCATCCAGGCCATTCTGGACAGCCTGAAGAACTTCATTTCTATTTTCCTGGGTACGGTCAGCTTTTTCGCCGATATCGTGTCCTATATCCGCCTCTGGGCGGTCGGCTTGGCGGGTGTTGCCATTTCCCAGACGGTCAACGGAATGGCCAGCGGATTACTGCGCATTCCCTTGGCCTTCATAGCCGGCGTACTTATCCTGTTTCTTGGTCATGGTCTGAATTTGATGATGGGCGCCCTTTCCGTGGTGGTGCACGGCGTGCGCCTAAATATACTGGAGTTTTCAACCCATATGAACATGGAGTGGTCCGGATATCGATACGAACCGTTCAAGGAAACGGTTGATGAATAGAACCTGTACATGAACGGAACCTATCGCAAGGATGCCTCGGCGTTCTTGACGATAGCCAACAGGCTACTGACAAACCGCGAAGGCGGACTGTCAGTAGCTACATTAATGTTGCAATTGCGCAGCATACCGTAAGGCATGCGAGCAATTGCGAAGGGTGCTGGCAATGTAACCGACTTTGTCAGCACCCTGCTAAATCAGGAAGGAGCCAACTATGAATATCGGAATGATCGGCGTCGCGGCCGTACTAGGCATTTCCGCCGTCGGATCGGCAATCGGGGCGGGTATAGCGGGGCAGGCGGCGATCGGCGCATGGAAGCGTGCGTACATGGCAAACAAGCCTGCGCCTTTTCTTCTCATGGCCTTCGCGGGCGCGCCCCTGACGCAAACCATCTACGGCAATATCCTCATGGGCACCATGATGCGTTCGACCAAGGATCCCGCTCTACTGTTCGCGGCAGGCATTACCGGCGGCTTGGCCATCGCCATGTCCGCGGTCGCCCAGGGCAAGGCCGGTGCTTCCGGTTGCGACGCATACGGCGAAACCGGCAAGGGCTTCGCCCAGTACATCACGGTAGTGGGCATCTGCGAGACCGTGGCGCTTTTCGTCATGGCCTTCATGTTCGGGGCCCTGTAGCAGGATGTTGTAGGCAGCAGCCCGTTCGATCTTCTTTTAAAGACACCCGCCCGGATAGACGGCGGGTGTTTTTTTACGCCGGGGAGATCGCGCAACCTTTGGACATATTTCCCCCGGCCGGGTATACTGGGCGGCATGGGCAAGAATACCAGGACCGTCAAGGTCGGATCCGTTATCGTGGGCGGGGGACATCCCCTGGCCGTTCAGACGATGTGGAAGGAACCATTGCGCGCCGATGGGCTCGACGCGGCGGTATCCCGAATCGATACGCTCGCCGCGCTGGGTTGCGGCATCCTGCGCTTCGCGGTTCCCGACCTTGATGCGGCGGACGTCCTGGGTCGCCTTACCGGCATGACCGCCATGCCGCTCGTCGCCGACATACACTTCGACTGGCGCATCGCCCTTCGCTGCCTGGATTATCCTATCGCCAAGATCAGGGTCAATCCGGGAAACCTGGGCGCCGCCTGGAAACTGGAAGAAGTCGCCGCGAAAGCGGCAGGGAAGGGTATTCCGATACGTATCGGGGTCAACGCCGGGTCGCTGCCACCCGACCTCAAGGACAGGTCAGACCGGGCAGAGGCTCTCGTCAGCGCGGCTGAGCGGGAAGTGGAAGCCCTGGAGGCCCGTGGCTTTCGGGACGTAATCGTATCCATGAAGGCAAGTTCGGTTATAGAAACCATCAGCGCCAACGAGCAGTTCGCATCGAGGCACGATATTCCACTGCACATCGGCGTCACCGAGGCTGGACCCCTGGTCCAGGGCTGCGTACGCAGCGCCATCGCCTTGTACGCCCTGCTTTCCGGCGGAGTGGGGGACACCCTCAGAGTCTCACTCTCGGACGACATGGAGAGCGAGATACTTGCAGCGAGGGAAATCCTAGCCCAGGCCACGGGAACGAGGACCGGAGCCGATATTGTCTCCTGTCCCCGATGTGGACGGGCGGGCTTCGATACGCACTCGTTTACCGCCCGGTGGCGTGACAGGATCTACGGACTCAAGAAACCGGTGACCATAGCCATCATGGGCTGCGTCGTCAATGGACCCGGAGAAGCCAAGCATGCCGACTTGGGCATAACCGGAGCCGGCGACAAGGTGATCGTCTTCAGTAAAGGAAAAATCGTGCGAACCTGCGACGCTTCCTCTGCCGATATTGTATTCGGGGAGGAATTGTCCCGCTTATGACACGAACCCTACGAATCGCCATCCTGTTCGCCCTGATAGTAACCTCATCCGATCGCATTCATGCCCAGAACGTGTTGCCTATGCCCTGGGAGGGGCAACCTGCCTGGTTGAACCTGGAAAAGGGAAAGTTGGCATATGAGCGGAAAGACTTCGGAGGGGCGCTCGTATCGTTCGACAGGGCTATCAGCTCGCGTAGGCTGGCGTTCACCGCGGCCGCGGAGAGACTTGCCTTCGCTCTCGATACCAAAGCTGCGCGTTCTACGGGCGATTCACTTTCCGACCTTCTCTCAGCGTTCGCCGCTGAGGATTTTCTCCAGAACGATTATAGACGGATCGTTTCCAATTCGGGCGCCTCGATCAAGACGCTTCTGCTTGCCCTCAAGGCAGAGCGAATAAGCGATAGCCATCGTTCCTTCATCGACGTGCTGCTTCTGGTTCTTGACTATCGCTCCTATTCCGGATTGGGCGATTCGATCAAAGCCCTGGGAGACGCGGTGCGCCTGTTGGTATCCTATCCAGAGGCGGAATTCTGGAAGGGCAAGGTGTTCTTCATCGAAGGAGAATTCGCCCTGGCTGAAAAACAATTCGAGCGGGCATTCGATATGAGGGAGTCGCTGGACGTGGCCAGCGAGCGCTATACGATCCTGTACCAATTGGCCGACCTCTACGAGGCGAAGAGCAATGTCGCCGACTGGGAACGGACCATGAACCGTATCCTGGATGATGAGAATATCGGACAGGCCACGCTGATAGACGAAGCCCTGCGGAAGGCGATGCGCAATACCTTGACGAGCACCGGTTTCGATCGTTTCATGACGCTGTACCGCTTGCCACTGTCATTCTCTTTCAAGGCCAATGCAGAATTGGCAGAGTTCTACCTGGACCGGGGACGTACGCAGGCGCTCATCAGTGCGGCCGTTGCGGTCAACATGGTCCTCTCTCGCGCGATCGAATTGCTCAAAGCCTGGAGTGGCGATTATGTCTGGGTCGGCTTGGACGATTTCCTTGCGAAGGCGCGTTCGAGGCGGGAGGTCAGCGACTATCTCGAGCTTCAGGATATAGAGCGACTGCTGCTGGTCTTGGCGGATTCGATGTATGTGGCCAACGCTCGTGAACAGGCTAAACTGGTTTGGAGAACGCTCGCGAAGAGCGCACGGATACCATACGGACCCGAGGCGACCCGGCGATTGACTGATCCCGACAGCGCAGTGCGTCGGAGTCCCCCCGCAGGGCCGTGACGGGAATCGCTATCGGATTTTCGGGGCAACCTTCGCGGTACCCTTAACCCCCACAGCCGATGACTCAGCAAGTATCGTGGCAATCAGATCCCTGATGAAGGGATCGGCGATGGAGTAGACGCGGCGCGTTTTTTGCACCTCCGCCTCCACGATGCCGTTTTGTTTCAGAATCGCCAAATGCTGGGATATTACCGGTTGGGGTTGCTTGAGGCATTTCCAGAGGTCGGACACGCAAGGATCTTGCTCCCGCGCAATAAGGCAGAGCAGGCGAAGCCGGATGGGGTGGCCAGCAGCCTTGAGTTTCTTGGCGTACTCAAGGAAAATTTCATCAGGGCAGGGAACGTTCTGATCCATGTGTGTATCCTATCAAACGGCAGTTATTTTTTCAATAACCCGGTGATCTGCCGTTCTGTCCTTGATTTTAGGTACTGTTCCAATTCGGCGAGGTCTTTGCTTTCCATGCTATCAAACTTGAAGGCCATGACGGCGCCGTTCCTGACAACGACGCACGGGCAGGGCACGATGTCCCGGTCCACCCGCAATGAACCGTCCTCGATCATATCGCCCGGCTCAAGATCGGCCACCAGCGCTGGGAAATCGGCCAGGAACGACAGGCCAGTCGCCGAGATTGTTTCTATGCGCCCTGAAACGAGCGCGAGGGTACGGGGATGGCCGAAGGTAAAGTCGAGCCGATCCCATTCGTCGGGCTGCTGGCGGTCGGAGATTCTGGCCTCGTCAACCTCGATATAGCGCTTGAGAATTTTCTGGAAGCGTCCAAGCTCGGATCGATCGGCGAAGTCTTCCCGCACGACGCCGTTGACGCCCAGGTGGGCCGCCTTCGCGGCTTCTTCAAAGGGGAAAAACTCGCCCTTGAGTATGATAACGATGCAGTCTGTCTTTTCGTGGAAGGATCGTATGTTGACCACGATCGACTTCCAGTGCCGCGGGAAATCCCTGGCGCTCATGATGACCGCGTCAGGGTCGATCTCCTCGAGGTTGTCCAGCGCCTTCAGCGGGTCGCGATACCGGATTACGTCGAATCCCAGGGGCTTTAGATAGAAGCCGGCGAGCTTGGCGATGTCGTCGTTCTCAACGATGAGCAGGGCTTTCATTCGGTGCCCTTGTTCAATACGGTATAGCCGACGATGAGCCAGACCGAGTCGCGCTTGGCCATCTCATACGTGTATTGCTTGATCATGCTGAATCCGTCATAGGCGAATTTCAGATTTGCCGTAACGGTGCCGGAAGTCTCCCGATATCGCGTTTCGACGATCGTGAAGGAACTGGGCACGACGACGATGTCCTTGTCGATCACGCTGGCCATCAGGTCGGCCTTGTAGGTCTCGAGCATGCGGCGCCGGCCATCGTCGGACTCCCGATCGTATGCTCGTTTCTTGTCGGGATTGGCCAGGAACAGGCGTTCAAGGTCCAGGTACAGGAAGAACTCGTTCCATTGTCCTTTTTGACGGGCCTGGATGGTCCTTGAAATGACCTGATCGGGAGGAATTTGTTCAGGCTTGAGGACTTCAACAGCCCCCGCGCGAAACAGCTCGGTAGCGGCTGGAGATGGTACGCCCGGCCGGACTGAAATGGACAGGGTATTGGACTGGATCGTTCCGGACGGAGCGGGATTTCCATCGAGTTCAGGCCAGAAACTGCACCGAACGAGGTAAGCCCCAGGTTCGTCGACCATGATGTAATCCCTCAAGTCTTCTACGAAGGAATATTCCTCACCGGGCAACAGGGATAGTTCGCGATAATAGACGGGCGTATTGGAAGCCATGGCCCGCTTCCAGGAATCGCTTGCCTCGAGGGCTCGGTTGGACAGGCTCCGTACGTCAAAGCCTATGGATCGCCTGCGTTGTTCGGCCAGCCTGAACCGGAAGGGCGCCGCCGTAAGGTTCCTCACGGTAACCTTGACAGGTATTTCTGAACCGGGAACGTATATGCGCTTGTCGAACAGGCTGATGGAAAGTTCTGCCTGGGCCGTCGTTGCCACGCAGGCGACGAAGGAGAAAAGCGCGATCAGTGTCATTTTGCGGGCTTGCACCGTCATCGTCTCCTTGTGCGCTCCGAACTCTTTACTGTAGTATAAGCCGGGCGCTATCCTTCTTCAATTGTCGGACGATTGTAATGAACACCTTACCCTTGCCTTCGTATGCCCAGAGAATCCTCTCGCATGGTGCCTCCAGGGCCGTGATGGAAGCCTTGTCCGAGGACCGATTTCCGATCGACTGCTCGGAACTGGAAGCTCCCTGCGCCGCCGTCCTGATCGCGGCGGCCGCGCTCAAGAGCGAAAAACGCTTCCTCGTCATCGTACCCTCCGATGCCGAAGCCGAAGCCTTCGCTTCTGACTGTGCCGCCATGGGCGCTTCCTCGATGGTCTTTCCCTGGTGGAAGACAGCGGCGTATCG
>SPCK01000187.1 GCA_004525355.1 Spirochaetales bacterium | reverse complement strand
GCCCGCAGTACGATCCGCCCTGGGCGGTATGTCCGTTGACCGACATGGAATACTGTTACCGCAGTGCGCGTTCCAGCTCGCCGGTGTTGAAGCCGACGATTACCCGTCCGTTTATATCGGTAACCGGTACACCCATCTGGCCGGATTTGCGTACCATCTCCTCGGTGCGGCGGGGATCCGAAGCAACGTTGTACTCGTTGAAGCGAATGTTCCTGGCCTTGAGCCAATCCTTTACCTTGTGACAATATGAGCAGCTCGGTGTGGTATAGACAGATACAGCCATGTATTCCTCCAAATATATGAAAATCTATATGTAATATACAAGACGACAAGTTTTCCGTCAAGTGCAAGCGCCTCTCGGTAGATGCGCGTAGTCTCCGCATGCGCTTCTTTTTGGCCGTGATTCTGATACTCGCTTTAGGGAACCTGGAAATTGCAGGGCAGACGGCTGCCGCGGTTTCCGGGACGACCTCGGTTACGGCGCTGACCGGCTACGCTTCGGATGTTTCTCTTAAATCGGGGGAATTCCTGGCACGCCTCTCATACGTCCAGCCTTGGTGCCTGGATCCAATCGGTGGATATTACGAACTACCCGATGGCTTGCCTGTTCTGGATTGGGGTGTCTCCGCACCCGGTATACTTATGGGTGCCCTCGATCCGGTGGGACTGGCAGCATTCTTCTTGCGCCCACAGGGAGCTGGATACCGGCTTGCCCGCTCGCCCCCGAGGCCTTTCGTCCTTCCCCGACCGAGGGACGCGACTCTGGAAGGTGTTGCGATGGGCGCAGAAAGTGGAATATTTGCCGTGAGGCGGTCCGTCACAACCGGGCCGGCATGGTATGGCGGTTGGGTATCGCCAGCCGGATGTCCGGTTTCCTTCATGGTGGCGGCGGAGGATATGCCGGAAACGGAAGGCGACGGATCGTGGTACGATCCGCCGGTTGCCGGCGGGCGAAGACTGTGGGCGGCGACTTCGGTAGCCGGTGGCCGTGGTGACTGGTTTGGCGCGGCGGGCCTGGCCTCAACATGGGGGTTCCCCGGACAGGATGCCGTCGCCGCCCGATGCGAGCTTGACGGCAGGTTCGGTCGGCTCAAGCTCGCCCTGGTCGCGGCTGCCTCGGACGGTCGTTGGATCAGCCCGAAAGCTGGTACGGCGCCGGCACTCGACGTGGAGGCGACCGCCTCGCTGACGATCCGCGCAATGCGGACGCAAGTATCCTTCAGCGAGGAACGCTCGTCGTGGACGGACGCCCCGACGCGAATCCTGGGCGCGGCAATGGAGTCGGCCGGGAGGATCATCGGAACGCGGTCTTCGCTGTCGGTCGTCATCGATCCCGAGGATGCGACCCCTGGTCTTGAATTGGATTGCCGCGTGGGCGCGGGGCGACGGGTGCGATTCACGGTATCCGGTTCCGTTCGCGCCAGGAATGGAAGCCTGTCACGCACCGAGTTGGCTGGAAATCTTGAAGCCGGTTCGGAACGGCGAGTATCGGCCGAGTTGGGTTGGCGTCGAGAACTGGACGAAGCTTGCGTCAAGGCCGAGGTATCGCTCTCGATACCGATCCCTATTGGAAGACTCGTAATTTTCACGCGGAGCGATGGATGGCTACCCATAGGTTGGGACGCGGAGGACCGGCACATTGAAGTCGGGGTTCGATTGACTTTCTCAGTACCCCTGTCCGTTGGCCGCATACGCTGAACGAGCATTCTGACTTTACGTCGAGCCCGGAAACGGCTACTCTATGATGCGAATCCGACAACAAAATGTATCAGGAGCCACGCATGAAGCTGAATCCGGAAAGGGCGGCCTTCGTCGCCGTCGATATACAGAACGACTTCTGCCCTGGAGGCGCCCTTGCCGTTTCCGGCGGCGACCAGATCGTGCCGTTGATCAATTCCCTGGCAAGGCGCTTCCAGACGGCGGTCGCTTCGCAGGACTGGCACCCGGCCGGGCACGTCTCCTTTGCGTCTTCCCACCCGGGCAAACATCCCTACGATTCGGATGATGCGACGGGCAGGGCCCTGACGCTCTGGCCCGATCACTGCGTACAGGGCACTCCGGGCGCTGAACTTCACCCGCTCCTGGATGAGGGTCCATATCGCTTGATCGTCCGCAAGGGATTCAGGCACGGACTTGACAGCTATTCGGTCTTTTTCGAGAACGACGGAAAGACTCCGACAGGGTTGGAAGGCTACCTGCGCGGCCTTAGTATCGATACCGTAGTGCTTGCCGGCCTTGCCCTCGACTACTGTGTGTTTTTCAGTGCGCTGGATGCATCCGCGCTCGGGTTCTCGGTTGTCGTCGTGCGAGACGCTACCAGGGCCGTGGACGTGCCTGAAGGCAATGCCGACCGGGTCGTCGCGGATATGATATCCAGGGGAATAGCAGTTATCTCTATCAAGGAGCTTGCCTGAAATGAATACAAGCGCGCTCTTCACTGATTTCTACGAATTGACGATGGCTCAAGGGTATTGGAAGCACGGCCTCGATACCGAGGCGGTATTCGACATGTTTTTCAGGCGACATCCCTTCCACGGGGGCTTTTCGGTCTTCGCTGGGTTGGATCCGCTCTTGGCGATCCTTGAGTCCATACGATTTCATCAGGACGATCTTGCGTGGCTTGAATCGCAGGGTATCTTTGAAACCGGATTCCTTCGCTATCTCGAGGATTTCAGATTCAAGGGCGACATCTGGTCTGTAGACGAGGGCGAGACTATTTTCCCGCAGGTACCTCTCCTGAGAATACACGCGGGTCTCGTCGAAGCGCAGATCATCGAGGGGCTCGTTCTCAATACGATCAATTTCCAGAGCCTCATCGCCACCAAGAGCTCCCGAGTATCCATGGCCGCGAGGAATGGAGCGGTCATGGAATTCGGTTTGCGCCGGGCCCAGGGCTTCAACGGCGCCATGTCCGCTTCACGCGCCTCGTTTATAGGTGGATCGGCGGCGACATCGAACGCGCTTGCCGCAAAGGACCTCGGGATACCTGCCATGGGAACCATGGCCCACTCATGGGTAATGGCCTTTCCCTCGGAACGGGAGGCGTTCGAGGCCTATGCAGATATGTACCCGAAGGGGACGACGCTTTTGATCGATACCTACGATACCCTGGCTTCCGGGCTATGGAACGCCATCGCGGTTGGAAGGCGATTGGCCGAGCAGGGAAGGAGCATAGGCATACGCCTGGATTCAGGCGATATCGATTACCTTTCCCGCAAGGTCCGGGAAGCCTTGGACAAGAACGGCCTGGAAAACGCGACCATCGTGGTATCGAACGAGCTTGATGAAGAGATCATAGAGCGACTGGTTTCCGAGGCTGCGCCTGTCGATGTCTGGGGCGTCGGCACGCACCTGGTTACAGGAGGAAAAGAAGCATCCTTCTCGGGCGTATACAAGTTGGCCGCGGTGAAACGGGACGGTTCGATGGAAGCGACGATGAAATTTTCCGACAACCCCGAAAAAACTACCAATCCTGGAGTCAAGGAAGCCTATCGGCTCTTCGACGAGAACGGCATGGCCATAGCCGATGTACTGGCGCTCTCGGACGAAAAGATAGAGATGGGTGTCATGAAGACCTTCTATCATCCGTCGCTCGATCCTCGCAGGTTCTCATTTGCCTCATGCCGCGAGCCGAAGCGACTGCTCGAACGCGTCATGGCAGGCGGGAAACGCCTGCGTCCCCCGTTGGCGCTCGAAGTTATCCGGGAACGAAGGGCAGCCTCGCTGGCTTCCTTTGATCACACCTTCCTGCGCTTTCTCAATCCGCACGTCTACAAGGTGTCCGTCACCGAGGAATTGAGAAAGCTCAAGCTCGGTTTCGTGGAACGATTTCGCGGGGTAAACCCGGCGTCATAGCACCAGGCAGGATCAGGCGTCGGCTGTGCCGGTGCGTCTCCTGTAGCGACGGGACAGGCCAAGCTTGAGCGCGTACAAGGCGGCGAGCACGATGGCGGGAACGAGTCTCGGCCGCGGAACCCTGCCGATATCCAGGATCCCGCCGGCGGCGGGAGGCCAGTACTCGTCCGGCGGCGGGGCTATCGCGGCGCGCGCGCTAACCGAAGAATCGGCTGGTGATACAAGGACATAGCCCTCGCCGATCGGCTTCCATGCGGCGTTCGCGGCACGAGCTTCTCCGCCGAACGGACCGGGAGCTACGGACATGCGCGCGGTCCAGAAAGCCAGGGCGGTATCGCCGGTAGCCAGTGCGGCGGGACCGAGAGCCAGGTCCGCTCCGCGCTCGTAACCGATGGCGACCACCTGGCCGAGACTCCTCCGGGGCGACAGCACCAGGGAATCGTTTTCAGTTTCTATGACCGACAGGGCGCCCGAACGGCCGCGCCCTCCACCATCCCTGATGACGAAGGAAGGGGCTCCAGCTGACTGGCGTGATGTCACGGTCCCCGCGCCGCCCGCGGCTTCCAGCGTCTTCACGATGCGTTCAGACAGGCTTCCCGAGGCCTGGACCGTGGGCAGGCTGCCTGTCACCTTGAACGGCATGGAACCACCCTCCCATGACAGGAGCCATACGCCCGGTTCCATTATTCCGAGCGCATAGCCGTCAGCTTCGACACGCACCGTCCACTGCGACGGCAGGGGACGCAGGAGCTCGCCGCCAGGGCCGATCCTGCTTACGGAGATCGGTTCGGCGCCTCCCGAAGCGACCCAGTATATGTCCGTCGATGTACCGTTCCAGGACAGGGACGCGGGATACAGGACGCGGTCCTGGTGCCAACCGAACTCGCGAACCTCGAAATTGACCGGTTCGGGACCCAGCGCATCGGTCAGCAGAATGACGCGCCCGAATCCGCGTGTCTTGAGCCGGCGCAGGAGGCCGTAATCGACGGAGAAGAATGATCGTTCGGCTTCC
Source organism: Spirochaetales bacterium (assembly GCA_004525355.1). GTDB lineage: Bacteria > Spirochaetota > Spirochaetia > Treponematales > UBA12059 > UBA5200. Next base: position 151 of record SPCK01000187.1, on the reverse strand, counting down.
AGCTTTCGCGTCAGCTCGATGGCGCTCGCGGACGCTTCGCGCAGGCGCCTGCCATCGGAGAGCGTAGGCTTGTGCGCATCCATGTCATAGCCGAGCAGGAAGAATTTCGCGTCAGCCAGGTCTGGCCCGGTGAACAGGAAAGCGGCAGCCT
>SPCK01000282.1 GCA_004525355.1 Spirochaetales bacterium | reverse complement strand
TCTCCTCCATTTTCTCCGGACGCCTTGTTCGCGCAGCCGGTTTGTCGCTATTATTGAAGCAGGAGCGCAAGCAATGTTTGATATCTACACCATCGGGGCCGACGAATTGCGCGTGAAGGCTTCCCCGATCGAGACGTTCGACGAGGAACTGGCTGCCACGACGGAAACCATGCTGGCCACCATGATGTGGGGCAAGGGCATTGGCCTGGCCGGACCCCAGGTCGGCATTGGCAAGCGCCTGTTCGTCGTACAGTTGGAAAGCGGCAAGCCCTTCGTGTTCATCAATCCCGAGATCGTCGCCACCAGCCCGGACCTCGCTGAATTCGAGGAAGGCTGCCTGTCGATACCGGGCGCCTACGCAGACCTGACCAGGCCGGCAACTGTTCGCATCCAGGCTTACAACGTGCGCGGGAGACGGTTCAACCTCGAGGCGGAGGGGCTTCTGGCCCGGGTGATACAGCACGAGCTGGACCACCTGGACGGTGTGCTATTCACCGATCGCCTGCCCGAGCGGATCAGGGACCGGGTGCTCAAGCAATACGAGAAGCGGATGAGGGCCTGATAGCTTGGCGACGCCTTTGCGGGTATTGTTTGCGGGCAGTCCGGAAATAGCCGTCCCGGCACTGGAAGCCATCGCCCTCAGGCACCAGGTGGTCGGTGTCCTCTCAAACCCCGATGCGCCAAAGGGGCGAGGTCTCGCGGTGGAACGTACGCCGATAGCCGCGAGGGCGGCCGAGTTGTTGCCGGGAGTGCCGATTCTGACGCCTGCGAGGCTTGGCCAGGTGGAACGGGATGCTGTGGCCGCGCTCAGGCCTGATGTGCTGGCGGTATTCGCGTACGGCCATATATTCGGTCCCAAATTCCTGGGCCTCTTTCACCTTGGCGGCATCAACGCCCATCCGTCGCTGCTTCCTCGCTGGCGGGGATGCGCCCCGATACCGTACGCCATCATGCATCGGGACGAGCGCACCGGTGTTTCCGTGCAACGAATCGCTGCCAGGATGGACGCCGGAGAGATCCTCGCGCAGACGGCGTTCGAACTTACCGGAAGCGAGACGACCGGCAGCCTGTCCGAGCGATGCGCGCTCCTGGGCGCCGGCATGATGGCTGACGCGCTGGACCTGCTGAAGGAGGGGACGGAATGCGGTGAACCGCAGGACGAACGCCAGGCTACGTACAGCGCCGCCATCAGCAAGGACGATGGAAAAATCGATTTCAGCACGGACGTCCGTGACCTTTACGCCCGCGTGAGGGCTTTTGATCCCTGGCCGGGATCCTGGACGACGCTCAACGGCGATCGGCTGGCTGTTCTGGCAATGGAACCGCATGATGACGAGGACGCAGCGTTGGGCGTTGCGCACGGAACCATCCTTCGTGTAGACAAATTCAATGGTATAATGGTAAAAACTGGACGAGGCTTGGCCGCCTTGAAGCGCCTGCAGCTGCGCGGCAAGAAGCCGCTGGGATTCAAGGAATTTTCAAATGGCGCCCGGGGCCTCGAGGGAACGATATTGGGCATCTGACGCCACTTTGTATCGGGCGGCATGACAGGCATTCACAGCATTGCGGAAACGGGAGCCTTTATTATGGATATTCGTTCTTTCTTCAGCTTCAGGAAACTCGATCAACTGGATCCCCGGCACCTTCGCCTGACTATCGTATCGCTTGTCAGCGTCATCGTGCTCATGGCCGTATCCGCCGTCGTGGCGTTCTTCCTGACGCTCAAGGGGGAGGAGCAGACGCTCGTACCGGACGTATGCGATCTGGAACTGTCTTCCGCCCTGATCAGGCTGCAGGAGAAAGAACTCTACCCCAGGATTTCCCTTCGTTTCTCGGACGATCCGGAAACTCGCGGACGTATCCTGGAGCAGGATCCATTACCGGGCGCCATCGTCAAGGCTGGCAGGCGCATCTCCCTGGTGGTCAGTCGCGGCGCCGCCCAAGACAAGATAGGCGACTACGTGGGGCAGAACCTGGATGAGGTCAAACTGCATCTGCAGACAGTCTTCGGTTCCACCCGGCAGTTGATCACCGTGCGCGAGCCATCGGTATACGTATTCGATCCGAGCCCGGCCGGGACCATACTCCAGCAGTCGCCGGAGCCCGAAACGCAGCTGTCCGGCCCCGTTCAACTGGCTTTCGTCGTCTCGCGGGGCCCCGAAAAGAACCTGGTAAAAGTCCCCGACCTGGCCGGACTCGGCCTCTCCGAGGCCGCGCTCCAGATAGAGAAGTCAGGCGTAGCATTCACGTTCAGCGTACGCCCTGCGGAAGGCAAGGAGAAATCCGGTGTCGTGGTGACCCAGATGCCGGTACCCGGTACCCTGCAAGATCCTGCCACGCCGGTCTCCATCGTCTTCTCCCTACCTGCCGCGGCTGACGGAATGGTAACCGGCCTGTTCTCGCAGGAGCTGCCGGAGTATCCATATCCCCTCAAGGCGGTGCTTTTTGCGGAGAAACCCGCCGGCGGCAGGACTCCGCTCATCAGTGTGGAGCATTCCGGCAGGCTGTTCACCCTGCCGTATGTCCTGCCGACAGGCACCGTGCTGGAGCTTCAGGTCCTCAATAGGGTCGTAGCGCGTGTGGAGGCAGGAAAATGAGCGACGGCGGGGCGGGCGCGCGAAAGCCAGCGGCGCGCAAGTCTCCCGGAAAGAAAGCGCGAGCGTACTCCGTTGAGATAGTACGCATGTCCCTCTATGACGTAGGACGGTCAATCGACCTGAAAAAGGTCGCTGCCTTACTGCCCGGAACGCCGGGCATGCGAATGCTCAGGCGCCGCGACACCCCTGAATCGCTGACCATGCCGACGCCCCTCTGTGTCGACCTGCGATCCGGTCTCCAGAAAGCATTCAGCGATGAAGCCGTAGATGGTTTCGCCGCCATGGCGCGCCTGTATGACGAGGGCGTCATTTCTGTCGTCGTACGGTTGCGCGTACACGTGACACTCGAGGAATTGCATGGCATCGAGTCCCGGCCCGTATCCTCCAAGATTCGCGATCTGGACTCCTACACGGATGACCGTTACCGGGCCATACTCGAGCAGGTGCGGCCAGCAGTTTCTTCGGAACACTATGACACCGAACGCATGGAAAAGGAAAATTATACGGCGTTCTGTTTCGCGGACGTAGGCGAGAAAAACGCTGACTTCATGGCGGCCAACGAGCGGGTGCTTACCACGCTCATGTCCGGCGAGCCGTGGAACACCCCGATTCATTCGTCGCAGATCAGAAAATCCATGTCCAATCCATACTCGTACAGCGAAAACGATCTGGCCATATTCGACATGGACAAGTGCGTCATCATCGACGCGGATCGCGATTATGAAGATGTCCTCCTGATTACCGAGCTGGCCAACTACCAGTTTCTGGAGTTGCGCACCCTGGATCGCCTGCTGGACCGATGGCTCGACGAGGCGGAAGACGACGTCAACGCGTTCTACAACAAAACCCCGACCAAGGGCCGGCGCAAGCACAGGCGCACGATCCGCTCGGGCGCCCTCCAGAGAAAATTAGCGGTAATCCAGGCGCTGCGGCTGGACGCACTGTTCATCCTCGAGAACCTGGAGAACAGCGCCAAGATCATCGGCGACTATTTCCTGGGAACGGTATATGAACATCTGTGCGGTATCTTCAACACGGCCGGATGGACCCGTTCCGTCGAGCGCCGCCTGGACGCCCTGCAGAATATTTACGAAATCGTCAAGGGCGACAAGAACGAGCGGACCATGCTCGTTCTGGAGATCGTGTTCATCATCGTGTGCATCATC
>SPCK01000354.1 GCA_004525355.1 Spirochaetales bacterium | reverse complement strand
TATGGCTTTTCCCCGCCTGTCGGCCATAGCCGAGACCGGGTGGACGCCCCATGAACGGAAGTCGTGGGAGAGTTTCTCCGCGCGCCTTCCGTACTGGGGACGGGTGATGGATCGATACGATGTCGCAAGATACCGGGGCCCACTGGAATCATGATCGACGGCTGAATATCTGCTTGCGCCTTGGTAGTGCCCAATATATACTTGCCCATGCAATCCAAGGCAACGCGCAAGACCCCGAACGAAGCGCTCTCAGACCGGCTTGCGGCAATCCTCGAGGCTACTGCCGATCTCAACAATATGCTCACGGAACCCGAGCGTCTCTATGCCAGCCTCCTTGATCGCTTGCAACGTGTCGTGCCGTTCTCTTCCGGTAGCCTGCAAGTCATGGAAGATGATGCAGCCAGGATTGTTGCGTTCCTGGGCAATCTCGATAAGGCCACCGTCATGGGGCTGCGTTTCCGCATGGATCCTCTTTTCCCCAACTATCAGGTCGTCATGAGGCGCGAAGCGGTAAGTTTTGTGGATATCCGTACTGAATATCCACATTTCCTGGCTCGACAGAATGAATTCAGCTCCGGTCATATCCGCTCCTGGCTTGGCGTTCCGATGATCGCTTCCGGCTCGGTCATCGGCATGATCGCCCTCGACCGCAATATCGTCGATCCCTTCGACGGCGAGGACATACGCATCGTCCAGGGCTTTGCCGATCACGCCGCCGTGGCCATCCGCAACAGCCAGATCTATCGCGAACTCCAGGACGCGTTGTCCGTGCGAGATGCGCTCATGCGGGAAATGCATCACCGGGTCAAAAATAATCTGCAACTCGTTTCCAGCCTCATAGCTATTCACGCAAACAACGTGGACGAGGAAGCGACACGTATCCACCTCGATGAATTGCAGGTTCGAATCAATTCCATTTCTGCCATCCATGAACGTCTCTACGGTCGGGCCAATATGAGCGCGATCGACTTGGACGATTACCTCAGGGCACTGGCGGAGGAAGTCCTGAAGTCATTCCGGTCTCCCGGGCTGGAGGTTTCCACGAATTTCAACCTGGAGGCTATTCCCGTCGACGCATCCCTGGCGGTTCCGCTCGGATTGATCACGAGCGAGTTGATCATGAACTCATTGAAATATGCCTTCCCGGACAGGAGCGAAGGCACCGTCAGTATTGGATTGAAGCAGGAAGATTCAGATGGGGAGCTTAGGATTGAAGACTCTGGTATCGGCATGGTACTCGGTGGGGATCGGCCCGAAGGGTTTGGCATTCTGCTGGTGCAAAGCCTGGCCAACCAGATACATGGCACAGCGACGTTATCCTCCGCAGCAGGCTCGACGTCGTGGACGATACGGTTTCCACTGCACTGATCGCGGGAGCTCCGCCCTGAATGGCTGTCTGAATCTCATGTCATGCAGTATACTTTCCGTCCGATGCGCGAACACAGACGAATCATTTTCATCGCGGCTTTCCGCGCCGGCTTTCCTGTACTACTCGGCTATGTAACGATCGGATTGGCCTACGGCCTCGTACTCGTCGGAGCAGGGCTGCCTTGGTGGCTCTCTCCGATATCCGCGCTGTTTGTCTACGCGGGAGCAGCACAATTCATGGGTGTCGGGCTCATCGTTTCCGGCACGGGTCTCATTGAGATCGCTGTCCTGACACTTCTCATGAACGCGCGGCATATGGTGTACGGCCTCTCCATGCTCAAGCGCTTTTCCGGCGCCGGGCTGGTCAAAGGCTATCTTGTCTTCGGCCTGACTGACGAGACGTATGGCCTCCTTACAACGGTGAACCCGCCCGATGGCATACCCCCGGTTTCGTTCTACGCGGCGGTAACAGTGCTCAACCAATCGTATTGGGTATTCGGCTGCACGCTCGGAGCCCTTCTTGGTGCCGCCTTGCCCTTTGACACGGCGGGTCTCGATTTTGCCTTGACCTCGCTATTCGTGGTTCTCCTGGTCGAGCAGATGAAGTCAGTGAAAAGAATCGAGCCTTACCTGGCTGCCGTAGCAGGGGCATCCGCGGCGTACTTCCTTGCGGCTCCCCGAGATTTCCTGCTGGTAGCCCTGCTGGTAGCCGTGAGTATATTGGCGCTCACGCGCAGACGTCTTGAATCATCGGGCGACACTGCCGGGAAGGATACCCGTTGACGACGCGTATACTCCTGGCCGTGCTGATCATGGCGGTAGTCACGTTCCTTACCCGGGCGACGCCTTTCCTGTTCTTCTCCCGACGCAAGCCTCCGGCTTTCCTCGACTACATGCAGCGCTATGCCCCGCCTGTCGTGATGAGCCTACTCGTGTTGTCGTCCTTCAAGGATATCGATTTCTCTTCGTCGCCCCATGGGCTGCCTGCATTTGCCGGAGCGATCCTCACGGCAGCGTTACATCTTTGGAAACGGAATACGCTTTTGTCCATAGCGGGCGGAACTGCAACCTACATGATCCTGATCCGATTGCTCTGAAGAGAACGGTCATTGGCCCGGATGCCGGCTGTGGCAGCTCCTCTTACAGCAACGATAGAACTGGATTGCCCGGATGCCGACGCTTGAGCCGACCGTACCACGAACACACCGGATACAGGATGGCGAGCCCGACGACCCACGCCAGGTACGCCGTTACCAGCGTCGATCCTTTCGGGGCCAGCAGCCACCCGAGGCCCGCATATACGTACAGGTGGCAAATGTAGAAGAACAGCGGGACCCTGCCCAGGCGCGCCAATGAGTCGGATATCCGGCGTCCGCGGTTCCAGTCATCCGCGAGCCCAAGTCCTCCGAGCAACAGGAGGTCGATCCCCAGCGTCATGCACAGGAAGCTGATGGACGGCGGGTACTTGACCGTGTTGAGCCAATCTATCCATGACGATCCCTGCCGTGGCCGTAGGTTGCCGAAACCGTCAAGCCATCTGATGATGACGAAGAGGGCCAGCAGTGCCAAGCCAGTAATGATGGCCTTGCGGTAGGCCGATTTGCGGTCGCGCTCCATCCACCGTCCGAAGGCCATGCCCAGCGCTACCACGCTCAGCCAGGGCAACGCCGGATAGTGCGACCATATCAAGGAGTCGCCGCCTGG
>SPCK01000226.1 GCA_004525355.1 Spirochaetales bacterium | reverse complement strand
TATTCATCATCGCCACCGGCATCGCCGCGCTCGGGCTGCTTTTGGCGGGCTTCCGCCTCGCCAAGGGGCCCTGGGCCATCGATCGAACCGTGGCGCTGGACTCGATGACAATCATCGCGACGTCGCTGATCGTGGCCTTCGCCGTTTTCTCCGGTAGGCGCATATACGTCGACGTGGCCATGGTATATGGACTGGTCGCCTTCGCGGGGGTCGTCGCAATCGCCCGCTACCTGGAAGGGGGCTTGTGATGGCGCAGATCATAGGAGCTTTCCTGTGCCTGGCTGGGTCGATCTTCTTCCTCCTGTCAGCCATCGGGCTTATCCGCATGCCCGACGCATTCAACCGCATGCAGACAGGAACCAAGGCGACCACTCTGGGCTCGATCCTGTTCCTCGTGGGCATCGGCATGATGCGCCCCGAGTACCTGGGCAGAGTCCTCTTGCTCGCGGCGTTCATCGCGCTGACCAACCCGGTCAGCTCCAACGCTCTGGCACGGGCCGCCCATGCCTACCGCAAGCGCCTTGGAGCCAAACTCGTCCCGGACGCGCTGGCGGATGACCTGGCGCTCGACGCCGCTTCCGTCTCCGCGGACGCGGACACAGCCAGCGTCGCGAAGGGAGAATATCATGGCAAGTGACATCGCCATCCTGATAGCCGGAGCGGTCATGATCGCAGCCGGCATCGGCGCTATCGTCACCAGGAGTCTCCTGGTATCCATCATCCTTTCCGGCGGTGTCAGCCTCGTGGCGAGCCTCGTGTTCCTGCTGATGGGAGCGCCCGACGTCGCGATGACCGAAGCCGCCATCGGCTCGGGCTTGACTACTGTCGTCTTCCTGTACGCGCTTGCCCGATCGAAGCAGGCGGACCACGAGGACTCCGATAAACGGGTCGATAATCCAGCCTCAGAAGCCGGAGGCGCCTCATGATGCGGAAAATACTCGTAATCCTGGCGATCGTCGGCTTCGCGGTGGTGCTTCTGCCGCTCGCGTACCAAGCGGGGGTACAGCCGGCTCCCGGCGCACTGGCTACCGAATACCTGGAGAAAGCGCCTGCCGAACTGGGTACGGCAAACGTGGTAACGGCCATCGTGGTCAGCTACCGCGGCTTTGATACCCTGGGCGAGGTCGCCGTGCTGTTCGCCGCGACCGCGGGCGTCGGCGCCCTGCTGACCCGCAAGCGCCTGGGCTTGGCGTCCACAAGAGAGAAACGCATGCCCGCGACGGAGATTCTCAGGACGGCGACGCGCTTCCTGACCAGTCTGCTCATCCTGTTCGGTGTGTACATTTTCGTGCACGGCCATCTGACCCCCGGCGGCGGTTTCCAGGGCGGCGTAGTGATCGCGACCGCGATCCTGTTGAACCTCCTGGCCGAGCCCGAGTCCCACTTGGCCCACGGCGTCATGACCGGCGTGGAGGCACTCTCCGGAGCCGCCTACGTGACCCTCGGTCTACTGGGCGCCTTCCTGGCCTGGGGCTTCCTCGATCCTCGGGTGCTTCCCGCGGGCTCTATCGGAGCTCTCGTGAGCGCCGGTACCGTTCCATTGATCTACTCGGTCATCGGCCTCAAGGTGGGCGCCGAACTCTCAGGCATTCTGGACGCCCTGAAAGGAGACCGCGAATGAACATCCTCGAATTCCTCGCGGGTATCAATCCGGTTGCCGCGTCCGGAGCCATTGTAGTTCTCATAGGGCTCTGGGGCATCCTGGCCCGGCCGAACCTCTTCAAGATCGCCATCGCCTTCACGATCATGGAAACAGGGGTCAATCTGATCATCCTGTCGGTCGGCTACATCCGCGGCAGGACCGCCCCAATCCTTGATTCGGCGGCGGACGCGGCAACGGCATCCGCGCGCATGACCGATCCCGTGCCCCAGGCGCTCGTGCTGACCGCCATCGTGATCGGCCTGGCCGTCACGGCGCTCATGCTCAGCTACGCGGTGCGCCTCAGGGCGGGCGGCGGCGCGTCGTCCATAGAATCGTACGGAGAGGAAAAATGGTAAACCCGCTGTACCTTTTCGCCGCGTCCCTCGGCGCGGCCTTTCTCCTGCCGCTTGTGGACAAGCTGGGCAGGAAAGTCTCGCTGACCGTCGCCTACGCCGTGCTGGCAGCATGGCTCGGCGTAGCCGTCTCGTACCTGTGGATCCTCCTCTCGGGAGGCATGGGAGCACAGGAATTCGGTACCGCCGGGTTCCGGGCTCCCATGGCCATCATGCTCAGAGTGGGCATCGAGGAGGCTGCCGGTCTGGTCGCCATATCGCTGGTGGGGCTCCTGGCCGCCGCGACCATGGTCCGCAGGCTACGCGAGGCGCCAATCGGCGGGATCATTGCCCTCATGATGGCCCTGATGGGCATGGCCGGTATCGTGCTGACCCGGGACCTTTTCAACTTGTTTGTGTTCCTGGAGATCTCGTCCATTGCTACGTACGGGCTCATCGGGTTCGACGACCGCAGGGGCGCGCTCCGAAGCGGCTTCAAGTACATGATTGCCGGCGGCATCGCCAGTGCGCTGTACCTGATCGGCGTCATCTACGTTTACCGCTTCACCGGCCAGCTGAACCTCGACCTGGCCATCCAGGCTCCCGGCGTCGCCGGCACGGCCGCCACGGTAGCGATCTTCTTCCTTCTGGCGGCACTCCTCGTGGAGCTCAAGCCCTTCCCGGCCAACGGATGGGCAATCGACGTGTACCAGACGGCCAATCCAGGCGTCTCCGCCATCCTTTCGGGAGCCTCTGCCACGGCCCTGCTCCTGGCGCTCTGGAAAATCATGCCCCTTCTGGGACCAGCGCACCTGTCCGTCATCGCGGGCAGCGGACTGGCCACCTTCGCAGCCGCGAACCTGGCGGGCGCCAGGCAAGCGAGCGCCAGGCGCATGCTCGGCTATTCCTCGGTGGCGCAGATCGGACTCGTCTCCGCGATAGCCGCCCTTGACGGCCTGTTCGGCCTCGGCGGACACGACTTCGTCTGGCTGGTCGCCGGCGGCCTCCTCCTCAATCATCTTCTGGCCAAAACCGGTCTCTTCCTACTTTCCGGAGCCATGGCCGACGCGCAAGGATCGATCGATGATGATGGCGCGCATGACCGCTCCGGCGGAGCTCTGTCCCCAATCACCCTCGCCGTGGCCGGGCTCCTCGCCATCGCCCTTATCGGCCTGCCGCCATTCCCGGGATTCTGGGCAAAGTGGAGCCTGATCAGGGCGCTGGTCAACAACGGGCAATGGTGGTTCATAGCGCTCATACTGGGCGCCAGCCTCGTGGAAGCCTTCTACATACTTCGCTGGCTCGGTTCATTGGCCAAGGGCAGGGCGGGCGCTACCCAGCTCAAGCTCGGTGCTGGCCTGCTCGCACCGGCCGTGCTGGCCATAGGGCTTGTGGGCGGCGGGGCACTGTCCGGGTGGAACCAGTACGTACGCGAGCCGCTCCTGTGGGCGCCCGTCGCGGCGGCGATCCTGCTGTTCCTGGTCGACCGGGCGCCCGGCTGGTTCAAGTCAGCTCTGTCCCTCGTGGCAGTCGCCGCCTTCGGCTTTCTGGCTTATACCCGGCTGGACGGCCTCCGGTTGTTCTTCGCGATCATGCTCCTGGGCGGGGGCGCGCTGTTCTCATTCGCCGCGGTAAACAAGGGAGGCGCCAGGCGCGGCCTGCACCCCCTGCTGTCCATGGCCACCCTTTCCCTTGGCGCCGTGCTGATGGCCAATTCCTCGCTGGAATTCTTCTTCGCTTGGGAAACCATGACGCTGGCCAGCTGGCTACTGGTGCTTCGCGGCAAGAACGGCGAGAAGGCCGGCCTGCAATACATCACATTTGGTCTTGCTGGCGCGTTCCTGCTGATGGTCGGCCTCCTGGCTGGTCCAGGCGCAGGAGCCGGCCAGCTTTACGGCATCGGTCCCTCGTGGCCGTTTTTCCTGATCGTCGCGGGGCTCCTCGTGAAACTGGGCGCCCTGGGCGTGCACGTGTGGCTCCCTGGCGCCTATGCCGAGGCTGACGACGAGGTTTCCGGCTTCCTGTCGGCGTCGCTGTCCAAGGCGGGCGTATTCGCCCTGATATCGGTCATCGCGGCCTATAGCATGATACTTCCGTTCCCGGGCATTACGCTACGCGTGATCGGCTGGATCGGCCTTGCAACGGCCGTATTCGGAGCGCTGTACGCGATCTACCAAGAGGACATCAAGAAAACCCTGGCCTGGTCGTCGATGGGCCAGATCGGCTACGTGATCCTGGCGCTGGCGGTCAACGACCAGGCCGGCTGGACCACGGCGCTCTACCTCGCCCTGAACCACTTCCTGTACAAGGGCATGCTCTTCCTGGCGATCGCCGGCGTGATCCAACAAGTGGGCACGCGAAATATGTACGAGATGGGCGGCCTTATAAAGAAGATGCCGTTCTCGTTCCTGTCCGTGCTGATGGCGATCATAGCGCTCTCGGG
>SPCK01000312.1 GCA_004525355.1 Spirochaetales bacterium | reverse complement strand
TCAGGTCCCCTTCACTCCTGTCCAGCTCGATGATCCTTCCGGCCAACTCGGCGACGTTCTCGCCGGATTCCCGGATCACCGCTTCCCTGGAATCGATAACGGCCGCTTCCCGACGGGTTTCCTCCAGCGCGCCCGTCTCGACGGCAAGGAGCGCCAGGGTACGTTCTTCCGCCGCGAGCTCGACGCGAATCCCATCGGCAGCCTCGGCCCTGTCGAGCCGTGATTTCAACGAGGCAATTTCCACCTGTCCGGCAAGAAGAGTCTCCAGTCGCGACCGGGCCTCGTCCAGTTCAGCCCACGCCGTTTCCGCCGCCCGAGCGCGCTCCGCTTCCAACCCCGCCGCTTCCAGCGTACCGCTCGCAGCCGCTTCTTCCAATCGCGCCCGCGCTACCGCTTCTTCAAGCTCTGCCAGCTGTGCCTGCGGGTTATCGCCCAATCCGGCGCGCCGTTCGTCGATCAAGGCATCGAGGGTCTTCGCTTCGGACTTTACGTCAGCGGCCAACCGAACGGAAAGCTCGGTAACAGCGCCGTGCATTTCCACCGGGAATATCTTCTCCAGGATATCTGCTCGTTCCTTGGTTCCCATTTCCAGAAAACGCTGGAACTCTCCTTGGGGCAACAGTACGATCTTGGTGAACTCGTCTGCCGAGAGCCCAAGGATCTCCTCAATCGACTCGTCGACGTCCCCTATCCTGTCTCGGTACGGTAGCCAGGCTCCGCCCTTCCGCTCATACAGCACTGCCTCCGCCGGCCTGTCCGTGGTTCCCGTGCCTCGCTTCTTGGTGACCGTACGCGGCGGCTTGCGAGTCACAAGCCAGCGACCGGCCCCAACCCCGAACTCGAATGAAACGCCTGCCTCGTCGGCATCCGTTACAAAATCGGATACGATAGCGTATTGCAGGTTCTTCCGCGTGCCGGGCATCTTCCCGTAGAGCGCGTAGGTCATGGCGTCGAACAGCATCGTCTTGCCGGACCCCGTGGGCCCGCACACCAGGAATGCGTCCCCGAGGACGGAAAAATCCACGGATACCGTACCGACATACGGGCCGATGTTCGTCAGCTCAAGCTTGATGGGTTTCATGTCCCGCCTCCTTGAGCAATTCCAGGAAGACGCGCTCGGTCGGCTCGTCGGGTACGGCACCACGGACTTCCAGACAAAAATCGCGAAAATCGTCGAGAACGCTCTTACGGTCGGGCCGTGTCGCGAGCGACTGCGTTCCGGTTGCGTCCCCGCGCTCGAACGCCGCCTGGCGAACCGACAACAGGTTCGGGAAGCGACGTCTGAGCGCCTCGACCGGATTGAGCACCGCGTCGGCATCGGTCAGCATCGCCTCGATATAGTCGTCCTCGAATTCCGACCAGCGCGGATCGGCCAGCACTTCATCGAAGCTCCCTTCGAGCCTGATCATGCGCCGTAACGGATCGATCGACACGAATCTGGCCTCGGCCGAGCCCGGTGCGATCTCTACGAGAAGGAACCCGTGCTCAGCGACCTCGTCCGCGAAGGAATAGCGGAGAATTGAACCCGGATAGCGGGCCTTGCCACCAGCCGCCTGGGGTCGGTGCAAATGTCCCAGGGCAGCGTACTCAAAAGAATCGAACAACGACGCGTCGACAAGTTCCGCCGTACCCAGAAACGCCCGTTCTGAATCGGACGAGGCACCGCCTGCGGCAAATACATGACATACCACCACGTCGGCCCCGCGTTCGAGCCCCGCCCTCGCCGCTCCTATCCTCCGCAGCGCTTCTACCAGAAGGTCCGACTGCGATCGAAGAATGGGTGACGCCCCGTCGACCGTTCGCGATGCATCCGCGAACAGTTCGCCGATGCCTTCGTCACTATAATCGGATCCGCCGTTCGTCGACACGATTCCCGTCAAAGCGAGTTCGGTCGCGGCCAGGCTACCGGGAGTCAGGAAGGGCACGAGCCAGAGCCGGACCACCTGCCCGTCTTGGCCGACTACGATAGGGCGATCGCAATCCGAAGCATCCGCCCTCAGGTACACACCCGATTTGTCCAGAATTCCCGACAGGAAGGCCAGGCGGGCGGCGGAGTCGTGATTACCCGGTATTACTGCCATGGCCAAATCCGGATCGGCTTCCTTGAGCCCCGCCACGAAGTCCCCAAACAGTCGGACCGCGTCCGTCGACGGAACGGCCCGGTCGAATACATCGCCGGCGATAACGATCGCCGCCGGGCGCTCGCGTCCGGCCAGAACTCGTATGTGGTCCAAGACATATCGTTGGTCGTCGATCAGATCGCGCCCGTACGCCGTCTTTCCCAAGTGGAGGTCGGCGAGATGGAATATTTTCATTCTGGGTCGATGGTAGCCTCGCAACCCTTGGGCGTCAACCGCGGCGGCCCTTTGGCGAGTTGTATCTCCGATGATCGCCTTCATGTCCATCAAACCGGGAGGTATCGTTCCATGAAGTGGATTATCCGCTCTCCCGTCCACGTGGACAGGGTTGCCTCCCGTGGCTCATCAAACGCTTTTTGGATTCTGAGGCCGAGTTATTATTTGTACCGGCTGACCGCATCGACAAGGTATCCAGAGAAACAGGCGCGACTCCCATCGATACGCCGGGCACGGGTCCCGGCGGCGTATCGATGGAGTTCAGGAATGCCTTACGACGTCAGACGGCTCCGGGGGAGAGGCGCTCGTTCTGGCCGATCTCGAAGGCCTGCTGGGAAATGATGCTTTCCTTGTTCTTGAGTAGGGCCTTGACCACGTCCCCAATGGAGATGACGCCAACGACCTTGCCGTTTTCCTTGACAGGAAGGTGGCGGAAGTGATGGGAGGTCATCAGGTTCATGCAGTCCTCGATGGACATCTGCGGATCGGCGAAGACGATCTTGACGGTCATGATATCCTCGACCTTGGTGTTCTCGCAGGTCCTGCCTTTCAGGATGATCTTCCGGGCGAAGTCCCGCTCGGAGAAAATGCCCACGACATCCCCACCCTTGTCGGTGACGAGGATCGCACCGATGTTGTGCTCGGTCATGATTTCGAGGGCCTTGATCAAGAACGCGTCGGCGCTCACACTGTATACGTCGCTACCTTTGGCTGCAAGAATGCTTTTAACGGTTTCCATGGCTTTCTCCTCCTCGTCGACTCATTTCCTTTGCGGTTCCCCGGTACATCCAGGGGCTTAAACTACTTCCAATAACCGGTTGTTTACCAACCGCACATGTGCGACTGTCAGCAGTTATAATGATACTACAATTGCGAAGGAATCCGGCAAAGTAAGCGACTTTGTCGGATCCCTGTCAATCAGGAAGTCGTCGCAGCCAGCCTCGCGTTGATCGAGGCGGCCGCCCGTCGCCCCTCGCCCATGGCCAGGATGACCGTGGCGGCGCCCAGGACGATATCGCCACCGGCGTACACGCCGTCAATGCTCGT
>SPCK01000485.1 GCA_004525355.1 Spirochaetales bacterium | reverse complement strand
TTCGTCAAGACCGATTTCTATATATACAAATATATGGAAATGCATATAAACACTAATAAATGCTAAAAAATCCGCAATATACGGTATAATATGCGAAATATTGTACTATATGTATTATAAGTTTGCAATATCTGCCAAATTAAAGCGTATGCATGAATATCACGATAATCACGAATACTAGTACACTATTTTGTACCAGCCGTCATTTTACCTCGATCCGGATCGGTCTTTTTTCAAGCTATTCCTTCACATCCCTGCCCGGCTGGTGTATTCTATCGTTGATTCATGTTTCTTTTTTGAAGAATGATCGATGACGACATGGTGACTGTATGGGTCGCCTCGACATATACGGACGGATCGCATAAGCGCCGCTGCCCGGATCCGGGCCTGAGCCCGGTCAATCAACAGTGCAACAGGTTTGGTCTATGAAAAACGATGATTTGCTGGTGGATGGCCGCATCGCAGCGGCTTTGGTGGAGGTCGGTGGCGAGGGGCTTGCGGCTCACGTTACCGTCTTGGTCAAGTCTCTCGTGGGCGATGGAAGGAACGTCACCGCGGGAATCAGGTTGGGCGAGGGCGCGCTTCCCGTTCTCGGAGCGGTCACAGCCCAGTGGCTGATCAGCAACCGGGAAAGCCGCGCCCTTATCCTGTACGCCGACGAGCGGGACATAGCAGGAAGTCAGGACTCGTTCAAGAGACTCTGCGAACCGGCAGGCGTGTCAGTATCCATTCTGGGAAGGCAGGCTGACGCCGAAGCCGATGGAGCAGATGTCGTCATCGGCGCACTGGATACCCTCGTCGCCAGGCATGACGAGGGGAGCCTGGACCTTGGAGCCTTCGGTTTGCTCGTGCTACCCGACGTTGACTCCCTCGTTCCCCATGACAAGGCGATGACGGTACGCTCCCTGCGGAGCAAGTTGCGCTCGCTCTGGGAACGCAAGACGCTGGCCTTTTCCGTCAAGTTCGGCGTCAAGGAACGGAACTTGGTCCTGGACATCGCCGACACGCCGTTGGAACTTGTACTTGAAGAAAGCGATGAACGTGCCAAGGCCCTGCCTCAGGAAACCTGGTACGTGGCGCAGGCAGACAAAACCCGATTGTGCCTTGGGCTGCTTGCGCGGGACGAGGCTCGTCCGGTCGCCGTGTTCTGCAACCTGCGCGACAGTGCCGAGGAAGCGGCTGCCCGCTTGCGTGCCAACGACCTGCGCGTCGAATACATACTGGGCAATCTACCAC
This sequence comes from Spirochaetales bacterium, assembly GCA_004525355.1. Lineage (GTDB taxonomy): Bacteria > Spirochaetota > Spirochaetia > Treponematales > UBA12059 > UBA5200. The sequence goes on along the minus strand of SPCK01000485.1, from coordinate 878 downwards.
GCAAGGCAGCGATCCTCGAGGCTGTCAAGGCTGGGGAATTTGACGTTCTGGTATTGACCGACCAAGGTGCTCACGACCTTCCGGACGCTTGGGCCAGACGACTGATAAATTGGGATGTGCCGCTGGACGGCGAGCCGTATGGGGATCGCCTGGCGGTTCTGGACGCTACTGCTGAAGGCGCCCGTACCTGGAATTTCGCCTGCGACCGATATATCTATGGCTTGCCCGCGATAGAGCAATACCTCGGCTATGCCCTGAATGCCACACAGGTGGATACATCGCTTTTCGCTCCCGGGGATAAAAGCGAGGGCATGAGCTTTGAGCGAGGACATGAACGCGGCGGCCGTGGATCCGGTGTCGTTGCGCCCGGCGACGAACTGCGCGATCGAGGTAGACAGGGAAGCGAGGGAGGCAGGAGAACTTCGCGGCCAGCCAACCGCGGTGAAGCCCCACGCGAAGAACGCAGGGATAACGGCGGCCGTTACGACGGAAAGAATGCCAAGTCTATCCAAGCTGACATCGCGGCTCTCACCGGCGGGAAAGCCACCCTTGCCGCTTCCGAAACGCCCGGAGTCGAGCGACCCGCGCCCTTGACCGGGATTTCGCAGGGTTCCCAAGGCAAGCCTGTGAACGGCAAACGGCGCAAGGATGGAAGACGTCGGCGGCAGGGCGGAGAGAATCGGTCGGAAAGCCGGGAACGCAATGAAGGCGGCGCGAATCTTCAGCATGGCAACCAAGCCAGTGGTCGCGGACCCGGTAACCCTGGCCCAGCGCGCGGCTCGGGACGGGGCGCGCAACCCCATGATGATCGAAACCGGCCACCGAAGGCAGGAGGCCTGGTTGATCCCTATGCCGTGTCGATGGAAGAACGCATGCGT
>SPCK01000143.1 GCA_004525355.1 Spirochaetales bacterium | reverse complement strand
TTTCGGCATCTTCCAGACCGTGGCCAGCGCCGCGGTATCCGAGATACTGGCCAACCGCGGGTTCGACTGGATACTCGTCGACATGGAACACGGCATGATGGGCATCGAGACGGCCGGCGACCTTTTCGCCGCAATCAACCGAGGCGGCCCGACGCCCTTGGTACGGGTGCCGTCCAACGACCATGCGACCATCAAGCGTGCGCTGGACGCAGGCGCGATGGGGGTGATGATCCCCATGGTCAACTCGCGTGAAGAAGCGGCCCGCGCCGTGTCATCCTGCACGTACGCGCCCGCGGGTTCGCGCGGCATAGGCCCGGGCAGGGTCTCACTGTTCGGAATCCGCATGGTCGAATACCTCAAGGCCGCCGATGCGCAGGTCATGGTGATCCCGCAGGTCGAGCACCGTGATGCCGTCGAACGAATCGAAGAGATCCTGTCCGTTCCAGGGATCGACGTGATCTTCGTGGGGCCGTACGATCTCTCCTGTTCAATGGGTCTTCAGGGCCGGGTCGACCATCCAGACGTCGAGAAGGCGATAGGCACGGTACTGTCCGCCGCCAAACGCGCCGGAGTCACGCCAGGCATATTCTGCATGGATGCGGCAAGCGCGCGCCGCAGGGTGTCCCAGGGCTTCAGGTTCGTCGCCATCGGCCTCGATTCAGTCTTCCTCGACAACGCCGTCACCCAGGCCCTTGGACTGTTGCATGAGGGCAAGCCGGAGGAAGAGCCGGAACACCGGGGATGATGCGCGCAGCACTTGTGTACCGCCCATTGTCGCGCCGTCAAGGTCGGGGAGGATCGAAGGTGGATTGACTATCGGCCCAGCCAACCACCATCGACGGCGATGGTAAAGCCGTTCACGTAATCCGATGCACTGGATGCAAGGAACACGACGGCACCGCCCAAATCCCTGGCTTCACCCCATCGGGCAGCTGGAATGCGTTCCAGTATGGCTGCGTTGCGATTGGCATCGGCGCGCAACTTTGCGGTTATGTCCGTTTCCATGTACCCGGGCGCGATCGAGTTGGTGTTGATGCCGTACTTGGCCCATTCGTTGGCCATGAGCATGGTGATGCCCTTGATCCCGCCCTTCGCAGCTGTATACGCCGGCACCCGGATGCCTCCCTGGAAGCTTAGTATCGAGGCGATATTGATTATCTTCCCGCCGCTTTTCTGCGCGATATAGTGTCTGGCGGCGGTCTGGCACATGAAGAACACCGTCTTCAAGTTGACGTTCATGACGTCGTCCCAATCCTTCTCGGTGAAGTCGATCGAATCATTCCGTTTGATGATGCCCGCGTTGTTGACGAGGATATCAACGTGGCCAAAGCTCGCGATGGTCTTCTCGAAAATCGCGTGGACAGGTTCGATGGACTGAAGATCCGCCTGCATGTATTCGAACTTGCGGCCGGTCGCCTCGACCCGGGCCTTCGTCTCGTTCGCGTCCGCCCGATAGCCGACGCCGAAAATATCCGCGCCTGCCTCCGCGAGGGCGATGGACATGCCCTGCCCCAGCCCCCTGCCGCAACCGGTCACTATCGCCGTTTTTCCGTCCAGCTTGAATGAGTCGAGTATTCCCGCCATCGATGCGCTCCTATTTGAGGTTTTCCGGTGCCACAAAATCCATGTCGTCGAAAGTCTGGTTTTCACCCGCCATACCCCAGATGAACGTATAGCTCGCGGTACCTACCCCCGAATGGATGGACCAACTCGGGGAGATGACCGCCTGTTCGTTTGCGACCACCAGATGACGGGTTTCGGATGGTGTTCCGTTGAAATGAAACACCTTTGTATCGGCAGCCATATCGAAATATAGGTAGACCTCCATCCGCCGTTCATGGGTATGGCATGGCATCGTGTTCCAGACGCTCCCCTTTTCCAGGATCGTCAGACCCATCACCAGCTGACAACTCTTGCAGACCGCTGGATGTACATACTGGTATATCGTACGCGCATTCGAGAAGTCCGCGGTTCCGAGTTTTTTGGGATTGGCGTTTGAGAAAGCGATCTTCACCGTCGGGTATGACTGGTGTGCAGGGGCGCTAACCAGATAGAACTTGGCCGGGTCCGTCGCGGAATCGGATTCGAACGAAACGGTCTTCGTTCCCATGCCGACGTAGGCTCCATCGCCCTTGAGCATTTCGATGACCGCGTCGTCAGGGATCATCCTCCCGGGACCACCGATATTGATGACGCCCAGCTCTCGCCGTGCAAGGAAATACTCGGTACCGAAATCCTTTCCGGATTCAAGCAGGAGCCTTCCTTTCAAGGGCATGGCGCCACCGAAAACCACGCGGTCCTGGTGACTGTAGGTCAGCAGGATTTCGTCCTCGGCGAAGATGTTCTCCACCAGGAAACTCTTCCGCTGTTCCTCCGTATCGTAGCTCCTGACGTCTGCAGGATGACTAGAATACCGAATGTCAAGTTTCATATATTCTCCTTGTATCCGTCGATGGAGTCTGCAAGGGTTGCCCCCCGGCTGCCCGTATTTTCCGTACCAGCTGGCAATTGCGTCCGGTCGCTCCGCTCCGACAGAACGAGCAGCGCGGGACATCGCAGGCGCGCGACTATGCAGGCCGCCGCGCTGCCGTCCCAGAAGGCACCGAGACCGAATCTGCCATGAGTCTGCGCGACGAAAATGGCTCCGCCCAGACTCTTCGAGTATAATGCAAAGGCACGCTCAAGAGAACCGTCAAGCGGGACGAGAATCCGTTGCATGCCAGTACCTCCGGGAGCAGTGCTTGTATGATCAGGTACAGGTTGAGCGCCATGATGATGGCCGCGATGATGACCGCGGCGAACACGACGGGGCGCTTGCTCGCGAAGGCTCCCATCAATTTCCTGTCGGATGGGAACATGATCAGCGGAATGACGACGAACGGCATGCCGAAGCTGAGGCACACTTGGCTGAGGACCAGGGTCGCAGTCGGATCGAGTCCTATCATGATCACGATCATCGACGGGAGCACGATTATCCCGCACCGCAGCCAGACCGGTATGCTCCTCTTCACGAAGCCCTACATGATGATCTGGCCGGCGCTCGTTCCGACCGTGGACCACGCCAGGACCGTCGCGAGCCTGCGGAGCGGACGCGGGTGGCAATTTGACAGGCGAACGCCATGGACTGATAATTAGCACGCTGATGACCAACCGCGAATGCGGGCTGTCATCAGCTACATTGATGCTGCAATTACGCAGCATACCGCAAGGTGTTTGAACAATTGCAAAGGGTGCTGGCAGGGCAATCGACTTTGTCAGCAGTTTATCAGCCATCCGTTCTGCCGGAGTTTGCCATGAGAAAACAGGTACCGCTCGTTGTGCTCTTGCTCGCGGGTGCTATGGCCTCAGCACAGGATGTCATCGCGATCTCCGCATACGCGGTGAACGGGTTCGATACGCCTGCCGCGTATGAAGGGTTCGTCATCGATGCGTTCACCGCGGAGTTGTCCCGCTATCCGGCTGTCAGGACGCTGGACCGCAGGGCGCTGGACCTACAGCTGAAAGAGATGGAACTGAACTTGTCCGGGCTCGTCGACTCCAACGGCGCCGTGGCCGCGGGAAACGTTCTCGGGGCGCATTGGATTCTTACCGGAAGTCTTGGAAACTTCGGGGGAAAATCAGCTGTCCTGTCCACGCAACTGATCAGCACCGCAACCGGCGTGGTTGCTTTCGCGACGACGGAGATAATCGCGGACTCAGACCTCGCTCCCATACAGGACAGGATACGGGCGATCGCCAGGGCGCTTGTGGAACGGCTGAAACCAGGCGCCAAGCCGGTCGTGGATTCGCTGTGGCTGACCAAGGCCGCCGGTGACGAAGCACCAATCCTCTTGTGGGTAATGTCGAACATAGACGACGCCGAGGATCCCAACGGCGTGTGGTACATGGGACCGGCACAGCTCAAGCCGCTCACCGACAGGCTCAAGAACGGCGGCCATGGCGTGGTCGCGCACGACCGGAGAACTCTCGCGCACCTTGCCGATATCGACCTGTCGGACTTCTCCCAGGTGTGGATAGTAGAAGGTGACGGCGATGGCCAGGTAGATGTGACTCAGGAGGAAGTCGATGCCCTTGAGCGCTACTACATGCAGGGCGGTAAAATCTGGCTGTCCGCGGAGAATGTTCTGGAACCTGGCGCCAGCTGGGTGGAGGACATAAACGCGTTTGCCAGACCGTTTGGCGCTTCCGTGGGCGGCATCGTGATAACCGCGGAACCCGGCCTGGCCGTGGAAAGCTTGACCGGCCCTCTGTTCGCAGGCATCCGGAAAGTCGTGTACGACGATGAAATCGGCGTGATCACCACCTTCGCCCGGGGGTTCTCGGTGCTCCTTGAAGCCCCGGCCTCTTCGCGAATTGTAAACGGCATCTGGTCATCGGCCGAAATAGTGCGGTATGCCCTCAAGGAGCGACTCCGGGAACTGGAAACGAATCCCCTCTTTACCTACCGCTGGCTGTTCGGCGCCAACTTCGGCGCCATAGGCAGGGCAGCCGGGCGCGGCAAAGCCGTCATGGTCCTCAAGGATGAGCGCGCCGTGGGCAAGGGCATGCTTTTAGTCGACTCGGGTTGGCTGATAGGCTGGGCGTTCAACGGCGCACAAGGCAGGGTAGCCGATGTCGGCCAGAATACGGAATTCCTCCTGAACGTGGCGGCGTATTTCTCGAAGCATTGACGCAATGCGCGGCGCTGTCGGCGTAATCCCGTTGTAGCTACCGCCGTGCATGCACTCGTACTGTCCAGCGACCGCCTTGACGGTCAGGCCGCAGGGACCTGACAGGATGTGCAAATGGGCGCCATCCGGCCTATGTCTGCCGCGGCGCGCTGCCCAGGTACGCGTAGCCGTAGCCGTTGGCAAAGAGCGATCGGTATGCCCCGGCATGGGTTGGAATTTGGATGAGGCAATTCGTCAGCTTGACATCGCGGATCGAAGCACTAGAATTCGCGCATCCGGGAATCACCGACCGATGGGGAGGAATCCATGAAAGCCACGACCTTTTCGATGAAGGACGCCGAGGGCGTAGACGTGTTCGTCCGCCGCTGGGAACCCGACTCGGGAGCTCCCTCGGCGGCGGTCCAGATCGCACACGGGGTATCCGAGCACTCCGGACGATACGCCGCCCTGGCCGAGCGACTCTGCTCTTCGGGATACGCCTGCTATGCCAACGATCATCGCGGTCATGGTCTGACCGCTCCCGCCACCGGAGGGCTCGGACGCCTGGGACCGGGAGGTTGGGACGCGGTCGTCCGGGATCTCGCCTTGCTCTCGGACAGGATACGGTCCGACCATCCCGGCATCCCGCTCTTCATGGCCGGCCATTCCTGGGGGAGCCACCTCGCGCAGGACTATATACAGCGATGGGGAAGCGGGCTCGCCGGCGCCGCCCTCATTGGATCGACCGGGAGTCAGACGGCATCGGTCACATTGTTCGGTCCCATCCTGGCCCGGTTGATGATCCTTTTCAAGGGGCCGGATGCTACGAACAATCTTGCAGACAAGCTCGTATTCGACGGCTACAACAAGCCCTTCCTTGCTCCCGGAGTCAGCAAGAGCGCGTGGATAAGCCGCGATCCGGCGGAGGTCAAGGCCTTCGACGACGACCCGGATTGCGGATTCCCCTTCTCCACGGGCATGTCCCTCGAGATGGCGCTTGCCTACCGGAGGATCTGGCGCGAGGAGTCCGAGCGGCGGATACCCAAGGATCTACCGGTGTATATCGCCTCGGGAACGGAGGATTCCTCGAACGCTCGACTGGTGGACCTCAAGCCCCTGGTGGAGCGATACCGAACGCGGCTCGGCCTCTCCGACCTGACGGTCAAGTACTACGAGGGCGCGCGGCACTGCCTCATCCACGAGACGAACAGGGACGAGGTGATCGACGATCTCGTAGCTTGGCT
>SPCK01000299.1 GCA_004525355.1 Spirochaetales bacterium | reverse complement strand
GGCGTATCCGCCCAGACCGCCTCGCTGGATGCCACTCGTTCCACGTGGCGTATCGAGGGGGCAAGTTCGGGATCCGACATGATTTCTGAAAGTAAATCGGTGACAGCACTCGTTCTCATGACTATACTATGATACGGTAAAGAGGGAACTTGGTAAATCGCCTGGCGACACGGGATATTGATGGGTTCAGGCAGGCCGCCGCCCCCTTGGTAGAAAAATAGGAGGATCACCATGTACAAGGTACTTTCCATCGTACTCGGAGGCGGAAAAGGGTCGAGGCTTTTCCCCCTCACCAAGGATAGGGCCAAGCCGGCCGTACCCTTCGGTGGCAGGTACCGCATCGTCGACATCCCCATCTCGAATTGCATCAACTCGGGCTTCAAGCAAATATATATCCTGACCCAGTTCAATTCCGCATCCCTGCACCTGCACGTCGCCAAGACGTATATATTCGATACCTTCTCGGACGGATTCGTGGAAGTATTGGCGGCAGAGCAGACGCTCACGCATTCGGGCTGGTACGAAGGGACCGCTGATGCGGTACGCAAGAACCTGACCCATTTCAGGCCCCAGAACCCGACTCACTATATGATTGTATCCGGCGATCAACTCTACCGCATGGATCTGGCGGACATGTTCCAAAAGCACATCGAGTCCGGCTGCCCGCTGACCATAGCGTGCACCACCGTGGACCGCGAGGCTGCCAGCGGTTTCGGGATCATGCAAATCGATGCAAAGCAACGCATACTCGAGTTCCAAGAAAAGCCCGCGCCCGACAAGGACATTTCCGATTATTGCATACCCCAGGAACTGCGCAAGGATCGCAGGAGCGGCGGCAAGGACTTCCTGGCATCCATGGGCATCTACATCTTCGATACAGCATTGATGGAAACAGCGCTCGCCGGCGATGAAAACGATTTCGGCAAAGAAGTCATACCGACGATATTGAAGGATAATCCGGTCAACGCCTACGTTTTCGAGGGCTACTGGGAGGATATCGGCACCATCAAGAGTTTCTACGATGCCAACCTGAATCTCTGCGACATCGCGCCGGAGTTCAATTTTTACGATGAATACATGCCCATATACACGCACCGACGCAACCTACCGGCCTCGAAACTCAACTATTGCACACTGAACAAGGCACTGACCGCCGACGGCTGCATCATAACCAACGCGTCGATCTCAAATTCCATCGTCGGCATCCGTACCGTCATTGAGACGGGCGCGAGCCTGGACGGCGTGGTATGCATGGGGGCCGACCAATACGAGCCGGATGAAAAAAAACAGGAAAACGCGAAGGCGGGAACGCCGAACGTAGGTATCGGGATGGGTTCAATAATCAAGGGAGCCATCATCGACAAGAATGCCCGCATAGGCTCGAATTGCAGGATAGGAATAGATGACCGTCCTCGTGTCGACGGTGAATACGGCATCTACTACATCGTCGACGGCATCATCGTCATACCGAAGAATGCGACCATTCCATCCGGGACCATCATCTAACAGGCTGCTGACAAACTGTGGATGCGGGCTGTCGGCACCCTGCCAGGTTGGCGCACCCGGGATACTGATTGCCGCTGGACGCGACCGGTCAGCGGTTACGGATACGAAGGAACAGGGGCGGCCTGGGAGCGTCCCTGCGCCCGAGGGCTATGTAATAACGCCTGCCTGAATCGATCCAGTGGCTGTATGACGGGTGCGCGCCGAACTCGTCGATATTGGAGCGAAGCTCGTTGCCGCGTTCATCGAATAGAACAATTATCGCATCCTCGGGCACGGCTGAACCGTCGCCCTCCCATGCCTCAAGGACCCTGTCGCCGGAATCAGCCTGGACATCCCAGACGAACACGCTGAACGGGAATCTCCCGTCGTGGGGCGAAAAATCGACATAAGGCAGAAAGCCTTCCTCCATCACGACCGCACCCGGCTGGACCAGGTATTTTTCAAGCTTGAACGCTATGCCTCTGGCCAGGGAAACCTCGAATCGAGCACTATCCGTCATGGCAGCCTGAATCATCCTGTTGGCGTACATACGACCGTCCACGCCCGGGTACACCAATAGGCCATTCCAGATCACGGGCCGGGACGCAGCTCGATTCGGTATGGGTACCGCGATCATGTCAACGCCGTTCGACCTGCTGATGGCCAAGGCCGAATCCTTCCCGAAAACAAACAGGGAATCCTGGTCGAGCACGAGAAAATCCGGGGAAAATCCGGTTCGGGAACGCCATCGCTCCATCCCGGTACCGGGGTGCAATGCCGTGACCGAACCGTCCTCCATAGCGAGGTAGAGGTCGCTTCCGTCCCAGGCGGGAACCACGAATCGCGAAGCTCCAGTCAGCGGGATGGAAGAGAGCGCCGTCCCGTTTTCCATTGACGTTACGTGGATCGCCTCATCGTCGCCCACCCAGAATGCCGCGTCGCCGGAAACTACTTGCGGTCCAGCCCTGCCCGGTACCCGCCACCGTTCCGTCAGGTCGGCAAGGTTCAACGCGACGACGATACCGTCGCCGCCTGAAACGAGGCACGCATCGTCGCTCGAGGCGATGAATACCGGTCCGACGGGTATAAAAGCAGCGGGATTGACGATCGGCTTGTCGCGTCCCGCGAGGACGACGGAGCCATCGGCGTGGGCCGTTATATAATTCCCCGAACCCGGTACGCTCGCCATGGCAAGGATACCAAAAGGTCGGTCCGGCAGGATCCGTCTGCCGGTTTCTTCCGATACGACGGTGAATGACGTTGCGTCGCCGGAATCTTTGAGCGTGATGGTACGCGTCCCGACGGTCCATTCCGGCAGGTTTGGCGAGGCCCATGCGGCCAAGCCGCCCAGTTCGGCGATCGCGATGAAGGGTACGCGCCACGAGTCGATCTCGACCGCAAAATAGCCGGTATTCTCGCCAGCCATCGGCGTTCTGAACGAATGAATCGCGCGATCGCCGGCGGACTGTTCCGCGAACGGTTCCGATCCTATGCTGTCAGGAGCGGCGGATTTCTCGCACGATACGATGATGAGCGCAAGGAACAGTAGTATGTTCAGCAAGCGTTTCATGGGTCGTTCCGTCCCGAGTCAGTTGTTCGTTCAGAACGCGACCGTTCCATCCACCTGTCTCCGGCCAGGCTACCGGCGGCTGCGGACGGAAAAAATACGGAAGCGCGCCATGAATCCTGGAGGATCGCTCGCCTGCTAGCCGTTCCATTGCCGGCCGACCTTCGCAGGTTCATGGACCAGAGCGGCGCCCAGGGAAATTCCGCGGCCAGGTCCGCGATCAATAGCTCAAGGCCCCCGACTCCATATCCATCGACATCGGCGTACGCGCCAAGCCCTTCCACGAAAATATCTTCATAACGATATGCCGGAATAGTACCGGCAAACGTCGACAGGATGGCTGAACGGACATATCCTTGCGCGACGCTCCAGGGTAGATACCAGGTTTTGTCGGCCACCGACGCAGACAGGGAAACGATGGCCATCAGCGGCGCATTCGGGGAGACTCGCGCGTTCCCG
>SPCK01000028.1 GCA_004525355.1 Spirochaetales bacterium | reverse complement strand
CGGCCTGCCGCATCCATTGCCCCGGAGTCAGGCGGCCCAGAGCGCACATGCGGCCCATCTGGGACCCGACGGTCTTGCCCTGCATGGCTGCCTCTATCTGGAAGGCGATGATATGCCCCAGCGGGTAGTCGGGCAGGTACATGCCGTGCTCGATCATGTGGGAGTATACACCCAGGACCAGCGCGTCCCTGAAGCCGAAGGCCGGGGCGAACCAGCGGTTCCACACCGAGCGCGATATATCCAGGGCGGCCTGCCTGAGTTCCCCGGCGTTGCAGTCGGGGTGCTCATACATCCAGCGCCACAGCTCCATGTCCACGAGGGCCACACCGGCAATCTCGCAGGTGGCCCAGAAATCGGCCAGGGCGGTTGGCTCCTGCGGCGCGTCGCTACGGCCCAGGATGAGCATGTCGCGTGCCTGGAACACGAAAGCGAAGGCCTCGGTGAATGCGGTGTTGGGTACGCCCGACAGGAAGTACTCGTCGATGCCGTGGAGCGAGAACACCTGCTCCACGTTGTGGCCCAGCTCGTGGCAGGCGATATTGAAGCCCTTGTAGTCCATGCCGCCGGCAGGTACGCGGGTACGCAGGCGCACGGTATCGCTGCGCATGGCGGCCGGCATGGCGTGGCCCGAGCCGCGAGCTTGGTCCACCTCGATACGTCCGGCGAGCCAGTCGGCCACGTCGCCTTCAAAACCCAGAACGCGCAGGATCCGCGGTATATCTGTCTTGAAGGCGCGCGCGTCGGGGTATCGCTCGCGGGTCAAGGCGTCCAGCTCGGCCTCGTCGGGTTTGGTCTGTGTCGCGAAGTCCCGGTACCACACATCGAAGGCTTCGAGCGGCCGATCCACCTTGGCGGCAACGAGTTTTACGGTCCTCGCGAACGTGGGCGACGAGAGGAGATCGTGGAACAGGCGCTCAACCTCCTTCTCGGGTATCTCGCGATCCACATTGAATCGGCGCGCGATCAGCGTGGGATTTTCCGGACACCAGGGGTCAAGGCCACGCTCGGCCTTGAAGATGTTCAGGAGTTTCTGGTAGCGCCGGTCGCCTTCGGGCGCCCGCGCCAGAGTGGATGGGTCCCACGGGTGATCGGCAGAGTCGATGGCGGAAAGGGGGATGCCGCCGTCCACGACCCGCTCCATGGCGCGGTACAGCAGGCGCTGCCTGCGCAGAGCTCTGTCCCTCCCATACCAGGCCTTGATCTCGTCTCGCATGTTCCAGTGCATGAGCAGGCATTTGTCGGCGGGGAAGAGCGGGGCGCAGTCGCCATCGCACAAGGCCGCCGGGTAGATGTTGTAGGCGGCTATATAGTTCTGGGCGGCCGAGAACGCCGCGGCCAAGTTCTGCGACGCGTCGGCGGGTACGCGTTCACTCAGCATGTCGCCGAGCCGCGCCTCCGCCCACTGGCGACGGTTCCAGGACGGGCCTTCCTTGATCTTGCGGTCCAGGTCCCTGTACGGGAAGTTGAGGTGAATGACGAACGCCAGCTTGTTGGCGTACAGGTCGTCCGATATGTGGGCGCCCGGCGACCATGCGGACAGGATGTCGTCCACCGGCAACAAGGGTCCCTGGTCAACGTGGACGGCCCATTCCAGGCGTTTGCCGATCAGGTGCATGGAACCGTACAGCGTCTCCGCCACCGGTTCCAGGCGGGCGAACAGCTCGTCCTTCTTTTCACCGTCGCAGGCGAAGTGCCGCAGGCAGAATTCAGTGAAGTCCGCCTGGTCGCCGTCCGCCTCGCACCAGAACGACGCGGCGCAACGCACGCCCTGCAGAGCCCGGTCGCGGCAATCGTTGCCATTGGCCTCCGTTATCGAACGTACGGTCTTCTCGATGGCGGCGTCGTCTATCGGTAGGTTCATGAGTGCTCCTTGTGCGTTCCATATTCCATCAGCGTGTACGCCTGGTCAACCGAGCAGCGCCAGGTTCGTTTCCAGTCCCGGGCCAGCCATCAGGTCGGACATGGCGGCCTTCACGTGGTCGAGCTCGATGCCGGGGATGAGGGCCAGCCTGAGCGCCTCCGCCACAACGGCCACGTTCTGCATTCGGGTATCGGGCAGGTCGTCCCGCCGAACCGGATGGGCCGCTGCTCCCTTTGACTCGGCAGCCTTTCGCACGTCGTCGGCCGCGACCGGAGGGTTGGCTCCCGTGCGTACGTCCAGCGCCTGCCAGGTTGCATCGTACCAGATCACGGCGCCTCCCTCCTTGAGCATTGAGCGCGCGGACCTGAGCGCCTCGGTGCGCTCCAGGGCTATGACGAGGTCGGCCTGCCCGTCGGGTATCAGCGGGGAATAGGCCACGCCCAGGCGCAGGTGGCTGGTGACCATGCCGCCGCGCTGCGCCAAGCCGTGGGTATCGCAACCACGCAGGGACAGACCCGCATGATCCGCCGCTCGTGCGAGGAGCTCGGCCAGGAGCCCTATGCCCTGCCCACCCACGCCGGCCATGTATATATTGAAGGTTCCGTTCATCGTGTTCTCCTTTGCGCCGGCTTACGCGTCCGGTACGATGGCTTGTACAGGGCAGGTCTGCCTGCACGAGCCGTCGCCGATGCACAGGTCGGCGTTTACCATGATGGTCCCGTCCTCGGTCCGCTGGAACGTGGGACAGGCGAAACGCTCGATGCACTCGTGGTTTTGGGTGCAGATCGACAGGTCGATCATAACGCGCCTGGCGCTCCAGCCAGGTTTCCGCCTGGCTTCGCGGGTGAACTTGAGCATGCAGGGGTGCCGGGCGATGATCACCTTGAAGCCCGGCTCGTCCAGGGCCTCCCCGACCATGCCAGTCAGCTCCTGCTGCTTGTAGGTGTCCACCTCGCGGATATTCTTGACGCCAAGGCCCTCGAGGGCGGCCCTGACCGACAGTTTTTCGGTGACTCCGCTGAAATTCCTGCCGGTGCCGGGGTGGTCCTGGTGTCCGGTCATGGCGGTGGTGCCGTTTTCCATGACGATGAGGAGCACGCGGTGGCCGTTGTACACCGCGTTGGTTATTCCCGGTAGTCCCGCATGGAAGAAGGTGGAATCGCCGATGAAGCAGACAACGCGGCGCGAATCGTTCATGAGGGCCAGACCCGAGGCGGTGGATGTCGAGTGCCCCATTGACAGGAGCACGCGGCCCATTCGGTAGGGTGGCAGGTGGCCCAGCGTGTGGCAGCCAATGTCCGCCACGGTAATGTCGTCGGGCCGCAGGGCCTTCTTGATGGCGTAGAAGGCGGATCGATGGCCGCAGCCCGGGCACATTTGCGCGGGTCGGGGCGGCGGCGCCTTGTCGGTCTCCCCGATTCCGGCCGCCGTCTCAGGTTCGGGCGGAAACAGGTCGGGCCATGCGGCGGCGAGTATCGCGCGAGCCTTGCCGGGGGTGCATTCGCCCATGGTCTCGTCGATATCCTTCTTGCCGATAATGCGGCAATGGAGTCCCAAGTCATAAGCGAGCGCCTTGAAGTCGCCCTCCAGAATGGGATCCAGTTCCTCGATGACCTTGACTTCAGCATGGCTTTCAAGGAACGAGCGCACCAGTGCCCGGTCAAAGGGGTAGACGGCTCCAAGCTTGAGGATGTCCGGGCGCCTTGCCCCTGGGGGACAGAGCTCGAGTGCGTCCATGACCGACGCGAACGGCAGGCCGGCGACCACGATGCCGCGCTCCCCGTTCCCATTGTCGACCAAGGTATCCAGCCCGAGTGAAGGCAGGCGCTTCTCAATGTCGGCCAGCCGTTCCAGCGCGCGCCGTTTCATGGGGAATACGGAGGCGGCTATCGGGATAAAACTGGAAGAATCCGGGTCGAATCGCGGGGTATCGTCGGGGGTCGCGGGTTCCCAGGCGTCGAAGCGAAGCTTCTCCTTGGCGTGGCATACGTGCGTCGTCAGCCTGAGAATGACAGCCGTCCGCAGTTCCCTGGCCAGCGATGCTGCCTTCTTGAACATGTCGTATGCTTCCTGGGCGCTCGCGGGCTCCAACAGCGGGCAGTACGACAGCTTGGCATAGTGGCGGTTGTCCTGCTCGTTCTGGCTTGAATTGGCTCCCGGGTCGTCGCCCAGGATAATCACCATGCCGCCGCCAATGTCCATGAGGGGCAGCTGCACGAAACTGTCAGCCGCCACGTTGAGCCCGACGCTCTTGAAGAACGCCACTGACAGCCGGCCATTGATGGCCGCCCCGAAGGCCACCTCGGTAGCCACCTTCTCGTTGGTGGAGAATTCGAAATAGAACGGCCGTTCATCCGGGGCGATGGACTTGATCGCCTCCGCTATCTCCGGCGTCGGCGAGCCGGGATAGGAGGTCACGACCCTGACTCCGGCCTCCACCATCGCACGTACAATAGCGGTATTCCCGATGGCCAGCTCGGAGAACGCTTCGCGACGAACGAGCATTCGCCCCATATCCTTCATGGTATCACTCCTTGACCTGTGGTGATCCGGGCCGCGCGCCCAAGGTACGGTTCATCGACTACAATGGTAGCCGCGGAACCGCGCCCGCGCAATCATAAAACTTGTAGCCGGAGCAAGTTGATTCGCACACGCGCGATGGTTTATTGAAAAACAGGCCAATATCGACTATGTTCTTCTATAGCACAGATACGGCGCGTCATACGGACCGCCATACCGGACCTTTCCGAATGGATCGCCTACCGGATAATTCGGAAATACAGGAGCGCCCATGTTCACTCGTCATCCGTACCGAACCATCATGACCACCCTGGCCGTCGCAGCCGCTGCCCTGCTCCTCGTGAGCGCTTCCCCGGCCCCCGCTGCCGACCCGCTGGCAGTGCTGCCGTCTGGGCCCCTGGCGGTGATCAGCCTGGATAATCCGCAGGCCCTCCTGGACAACCTGGGGTCCTTCGTCGACGCGACCGGCCTCGCGAGCATCGGCGACGAGGTGCGCGAACTGAAAGACATGCTCGAAGGAACGGGCCAGGACCAAGGCCAGAATGAGGACCAAGCAGACGGGAGCATGCAAGCGGTGCTGGGTCTCCTGAAAAACCTGGACCTGGGCCGCCGATTCGTGGCGGCGATATACTCGGTGGGCAGCGGCGATGGGAATGAACCCGCCGTGCTACTGTACCTGCCAGTCCGGGACCGCGCCGCGATCCAGGCCGCGCTATCCGATGCGCTGGCCGGCTCGTCCGCACCCGCGCCGATATACTCCGATGCCCTGCCCGGCTACCTTGCCATAGGCTTGGGCATGGATGCGGCTCCGGCCGCAAAGACCGACGCGGCCGACCTCTCCTCATTGGCCGCCTATCCTTCCTCCAGCATTGCCGTTTGGCTCGACCGGGCCAAAGCCCAGTCGCAGCTTGGCGACCTGATAGGCGGCGCGCTATCTTCGCTCGTACCATCGCCGGATGAGGAATGGTTGGATGACGAGTACGACTACGAAGACGACGAGGATTACAGCACTGACGAGTACGAGAGCGACGAATACGAGAACTGGGAGGACCCGGACTGGTACTACGACGAGGACAATGATGCCTATTATTATTGGGACGAATCGGCAGGCGAATTCCTGTCCGATGAGGGTGAGGTATATCCCGGCAACGGCGTGGCAGAATATTTCTACGACTCTCTTGAGGGCATGTACTACGAATGGGATGCGGAGTCAGGTGAGTACGTTCCCTTCGACGAAGGCGAGGACGACGATTCCGAAGACTGGTACTACGACGAAGACACCGGTACATACTACGTGTGGGACAACGAGATAGGCGATTACGTGCCGGCTGAGGACGATGAGTATGCCGATGGCGAGGACTACGAAGAAGACTATGACGGGGAATCCTACGAGGAGGACTGGGACGCCGAGGGATACGACGACTACGCCGATTCCGGTATCGACGACCGCTCGCTGGAGATGCTCGGAAAGCTCAAGGATTCTTTTGTGAGCTTCATGGAGGGCGTTGGCTCCGTTGATTTCGGCGTAACCATCACCAAAGACAGGGTATGGCTACGAGCCGGAGTGGGCGCCGTTGCAGGCACCGTCCTTACGACCGCCACCGAGGCCGCCTCCCGCGGAGAGGCCTCCCTGCCCTACATCTCCTGGCTGGAGACCGACGCGCTGGCCTCGGGCGTCTGGTCCACGTCGCCTGAATGGGCACTGGGCATCTTTGAACCCTTTTACCGAGCCATGGTCCCCGAAGGCGAGTTCGCAGAGCTGATGATCGGGCTGATGTCAAAATCCGCCGCTGCCTCTGGCTCCAACGGCGCATTTGCGCTGGACCTGACCGTTAGCGACGATCTAGCGGCCGCCCTCAGATCGGGCGATCCCGCAGGTCCCGAGGCGGCTGGGTTGCTTGAACGAGGACTGACCATCGACATGAACGGGATTTTCCAGGTTCGCGACAGGCAGGCGTACCGGAATGCGTTGCAGGAATCCATGAACATGATCAATTTGCCCGCTTATCAAGAACTCATGTCTGCTTCACAGATGAAGATCTCGACGACACGCCAGGTTGGATCCAGTGGCACCATGCCCTGGGAACAGTACAGCCTCGACATTGCCGTCCCGGTCACCGGTGACGAGACCGACGGCGCAGTGGAGATCATGCTCAAGAAGTTCTCGTCGTTCGTGTATACCTACTCGGGCGACAAGGCCTATGTTTATCTCGGACCCGTCAAGGACGCGCTGGAGCAGGCTCGCAGGAACGCCCCGGCCAAGAGCCTCGCAGCTGACGTCAGCTTCCGGACGCTACGGGCGGGAGCGCCGGTCGACACCAAGGCGATCTTCTACCTGTCCACCAGGCGTCTGGCCAAGCTGATCCTGCAGTTCAAGGACCAGTCCGGTCCGCTTCCCTTCAGCTACGACGAGATGGCCGGGCTGCTTACATGGTTCTCCGCCTCGCCGGGCCGGCTCGGCTGGGGCGCTGCCCTCGGCGCTGGCGACATCAAGGCCATGGCGGCGATCTTCAAGGACTGACAAAGCGTCGGAACAGGCGGCAGCGCTGACAGGCGGGATGGCAACCCCGTCTGCCAGCGGTTCCGGAAACCGTGATTAAAATTCAGGGGACAGAGCTTGTATAAATAAGCTACAAGTCGCTTGAGAATATGGATTCCACGAATTGTTCCCTGGAGATGCTCTGATATCGGGTAGCATACAGAAGATGAGTTGTTAAAATCAGCTAGAATTCCCTCATGTGGAAGGACGGTCTTGAGCTATGCTGCTCGGTAGCTTGGACTCATGCCAGTCAATTGTCCCGCGACAGGGCAGGCCAAGCAGCCTGCCCTATTCACCAACCAGCCGGATCAGCATCAGCGAGGTTGTAGCCCGCCTGGAGTCGCTCTGCACATCCTTTGGCTGATTGTGACCCGGCTTTGGAACGCCCGGGCTTCGCTTGGTGGCCTCTTACGGGGAAGCCATCTCCCGCCTGGCGAAGAAGTAGTATCCAAATGCAATCGCAATGGGAAGGTGGAAGCCAAGGCTGAACCAAACCATGACATTGGCTATCCCCTGCAATCCAAACACCAGTATACTGATTGAGCCTAGTGTAAAATAGGTGAAAATAGCGAGCACGATGGCCCTCAGCGGCTTTGACTCGGGTACGTCCCTTGCCAACCAAGCCATGGCGGCCATTCCCAAAAGGGCGGCTCCGAACATACGATTCATGTGAAGAACAACTTCGTTGCTGCTAAGTGCATATAGGGCCATCATCTGCATTGGTAGGAGCAGGAAACCGAAACCGAATACGAACGCCAGGACTGCGACTACGATCATCCAATGCTTAAGCTTCATTTTGGATTCCCCCCTTCATGTTCCTTCTTCCAAGCGGGTGCCATGCAGGCGGGCTAACGGATTGATAGTAACTGTCAACCGAGCGGAAAATGTTATTTCCGGTGGGCGGCGTAAAAAACCACCTACCTCTAAACCAATTTCGCACTCAGTTAACTTCGCTACTAGTATTTGTACCTGGCAACGCTGGAGATAGAATTTTCGATCTTATATATGACTATGTCAAGTTAAATTCACGTTCATGCGGTTTAAACTCCATTGGGGACAGAGCCAATCGCAATTAAAACTGCACCTCTATGCGTATATCAGGCATGCGAAAATCAAGAATTCTACAGGATGGTGCCTTGTATCACGTGACCGCTCGTGCCAATCGGAAGGAAATGATCCTCGATCCGTGCTCGATGAAGGAGCTATTCCTTGAGGTTCTCCAGCGCGCAAAACTGAAGTACGACTTCAAGCTGGATAACTTCTGCATCATGGGTAACCATTTCCACCTGATGATACGGCCCGGTCAGAATACTTCGTTGTCCAGGCTCATGCAGTGGATCATGAGCGTGTTCGCAATGGCGTTCAATCGTATTCATGGGTACGTCGGACATGTATGGGGCGAGCGCTTCTTCTCGAGGATCGTCTCCGGCATGCAAGAGTTCATTAAGATATTCAAGTATATCGACGAGAATCCCGTTGAATCACATCAGGTTGGGAACGCGCGCGACTGGCGACACGGTGGTTTGTGGCATCATCGGACGGGTATACCAAGCTTGTGCGAGAAGCTGGACGGATTCGCGGCATGGGCGTTCCCGGAACACTGCATACTATTGTTGCCCGAATAGATGCCATTCCCTGATCCGGAAGAGGAGCCGAGTTGGCTATATGTTTTCGTCGGCATCGCCCCGAGACCCTGCTTACCCGCTGGCCTTGCACCAAGCTCGAAAGGGAAGCCGCACAATATGTCCAGGCACCAAACTCTACCTGATGAGTTCTCACCCGTCGCCGTTCAGGACGACGACGGATGAACTCTAACGAGGGACAAACGAGGGACAGAGCTCGGGCTTGAAATCCAGGTTCGATTGCGATACCAAGCCTTGGCGGATAATGCTACGGCCTCAGTTACCGACGCGGATACGCCGCCATATCTCGTTGTACAGCGCGAGTCCTTCCTGTCCCAGGTCCTCCTTGAACTCCCCGGCGGCGAGATCCGCGAAGCTGTAGTTGGGTTTCTCAGTCATCAACGCCCGAGCGGGAACGTTCGGGGACGGTAGCATAAGGTAGTCGGACACTCGGGCGGCAATGTCAGGCCGCAGCATGTAGTTGATGAAGTCGTAGGCCGTATCGGCATTCTTGGCGCCCTTGAGTATGCAGAAGCTGTCCAAGTACATGGGCACGCCTTCCCTGGGGAAGAAGAAATCGATCTCGCCCCAGCGCGCCTCGTCGTACTCAAGGTAAACATTCTCGGCATATCCCTGGACCACCCAGAACTCGCCGCCGGCGAAGCCCTTGGCGAATGCCTCCGCGTCAAACTTGACCAGGTTGGGTTTCCATGACTCCACGACGAGTCGAGCTTCTTCCAGGTGTGCGGGGTCGACATCGTTGACCGAGTATCCCAGGTATTTCAGGGCGGCGCCCAGGACTTCGCGCATGTCGTCCAGCATGGTCATGCGGCCTTTGAACTCGGGCTTGGAAAAGATATCCCAGCTGTGCTCGTAGCCGGAGGCCCTGGTCGTGTTCACCGAAACGCCCGCCGCGCCCATCATGAAGGGTACGCTGTACTTGTTGCCCGGGTCGAAGCCGATGCGGGCGATTGCGGATGGGTCCACGTTCCTTAAATTTGGCACCATTGCCAAGTCGATCGGCTCCAGCAGGGACTCGTCTATCATGATGGATACGTAGTCGCCAGAGGGAACCACCAAATCGTAACCCGATCCGCCGGCGACGAGCTTGCTGTACATTTCCTCATTGGATGAATACGCGTCCACAATGACGTCGACCTTGAATTCCTTCTCAAAGTCCTCGATCACGTCATCGGGGATGTAATACGTCCAGTTGTACAGGTAGAGCTTGTCCTTGCTCCCTCCGCAGGCCGAAAGCATGATGACGATCGATGCGAGGGCTACGCCCCAAAATACCTTTTTTGCCACTATGGGCCTCCTTACTTAGCCGCTATGTACTTGAGGAAATTGCGCATGGACCACGTAAGCGCTACGGTCCCAAGGATCATCACGACCGAGAGCGCGTTGATGACCGGAGAGACGCCGAAGCGGATGGCGGAATAGACGTACAGGGGCAACGTGGTGGCTCCCGGGCCGGTCACGAAGAACGTGATGACGAAGTCCTCCAGGGAGAGCGTCACGGCCGTCAGAAACCCGGATACGATACCCGGCATGGACATGGGCAGTATCACCCGCAGCAGGGTCTGCGAATCGTTGGCTCCCAGGTCCCGCGCCGCCTCGATGATGGAGAAGTCGAACTCCTCCAGGCGAGCCAGCACTAAAAGGAACACGAACGGTAGGTTGAAGGACACGTGGGCCACGAATATGGTGAACAGTCCCAGCCTGAGCCCGATCCCAGAGAAGAACACCAGCAGGGACACGCCGATGATGATCTCAGGCAGAATCATGGGCAGGAAGGTTATCGTACGTAAGTAGGATCTCAGGCGGAAGCGGTACCAATTGACACCCACCGCCCCCAACGTGCCGATGGCCGTCGCCACAAGGGCGGATCCGAGTGCCACGATGGCGCTGTTCCCAAACGCCCGCCACAGGTCCGGGGAGTCGGTGAACAGCTTGACGTACCAGCGCAGCGAAAAACCTCCCCAGGATCCCGACTTTGACGCGTTGAACGAATAAAAGACGAGCACCGCCAGCGGAAGGAACAGGAAGACAATAGTCCCAGTGAACACGGCCCGGGAGAAGGAGCTTCTCCGCCTCATGTGCCGTTTCCATTGGCGATCGCCGGCTCGGCGACCAACGGCTCGGCGACCAACGGCTCGGCGATCGCCGGCTCGGCGATGAGCCCAACCTCGTTTTCCACGCGCCCTCCGCCAAGGACACTGGTCCCATTGGCCCGCAGCAGGAGGAGTACGCCAAGCGTGGTCACCAGGGTGATGACCAAGGATATCGCGGATGCCAGCGGCCAGTTCCTGGCCTTGGTCAGTTCGTCGGCTATCAGGTTGCCCAGCATGTAGGACTCTGTGCCTCCGACCAGCAGAGGCACGGCGTAGGCTCCGAAGATAGGTATGAACGTGAACAGGAAGGCCGTAAGCACGCCGCCTTTTATATTGGGCAGGAGCACGCGCCAGATAGCGCCCAGCTTGCTCGCGCCAAGGTCGCGCGCTGCTTCCAGGAGAGAAAAGTCAAACTTGTCTATGGTAGAGAACAGCGGCAGTATCGCGTAGGGCAGATAGCTGTACACCAGGACGAGGGCCACCGCCCAACGGTTGTACAGGAAACGGATCGAGTCATTGGCCAGTCCGAGCGCGCGCAGGAGATCGTTCAGGAAACCCTCGTTGCCCAGGATGGCTATCCACGCGTAGATGCGTATCAGGAAATTGGTCCAGAAAGGGATGATGACCAAAAGCAGCAACACATTCTGTTTCTGGCTTCGGGCCATGAAATATCCGCAGGGCAGTGCGATGAGCAGGGTAACCACAGTAGAACCCAGGGCCACGACAATGGTGCTCAGGGTCACTTTGGCGAAGGTCGGATTGATGATGGCCCGGTAGGCATCGAGTGTAAAGCGCCATATCACGCCGCCGCGTGGCCCCGAGGTCAGAAAGCTGTAGATCACGATGATGAACAACGGAGCGATGAAGAATACCGACAGCCATAGGATGGACGGGGCAGCGTACAGGCTGCCGGGCCCCCGTTTCATCGCTTGACCTCCACCAGGAAGGCGTCCTCGGCGCTGAAGGACAGCCACACCTTGTCCTTCCAGGCAATCTCCGGCCCCTCGTCCGACCAATCTGCGTGCTGCTTGATCACCTTGAGCGTGGCTCCCGCGGTCGTCTTGACGTAGAACTTGCTCTGGAAGCCGGAATAGATGGGTTCTTCCACGGTGCCGGAAACCATGTTGAGACCGTCGCGCGCCTTGGTCGGCTTGTCGAGCTCAATGCGTATCTTTTCCGGGCGTACCGTCCAGCTCACCCTGGCGCCGACGGCGGGCGGATCGGTATCGGTCACCAGTACCCGTCCCATTTCGGCCGTCTGTAGCT
>SPCK01000068.1 GCA_004525355.1 Spirochaetales bacterium | reverse complement strand
CGCTCCCGCCGCGACGGCCCTACGGGTAGAACTTCGGCTGGGCGACGGCAGGAGCATCGTACTGGAGCTGGCGCCCCGAAGCGCCGATGGCTCTTACCTGGTCGTCTCATCGGAACGGGATCGTCCGCTGTACCTGCCCTTGTGGAGCGTACGGGACGCGTTCAAGCCGCTTGACCAACTGGTGCCCGCCGCCAGATAACGCGAGCAACGAGGTTTTTTAGATCCGCCGCGACGGGCGCAAACGGTTATTGCCCGGCCAGGAAGGCCCTGAATTTCTCGGGATCGGGACGGAAAGCCATGATGTGTGTATCGCGCTCCTCCCGAGCCTTTCTCAGGGCAGCCATGGACTCGCTTACCATCCTGTCGGCTTCCACCAAGCGTCCCGAGCGGGAACTCAGGCCCATGAACAGCTCGAGGTAGTTCATGTTGCCCGTCTTCCCTTGCAGCAGGAAGGTCAGCTTTTTCAGTAACTCTTCGCTCATGCGGATGGCGTGGTCTATATCCATGTTGGGCAGAACGACCGCCAGGCCCGAGTCCCCGAATTCAAAAGACAGGTCCTTGAAGCTGAAAAAATCCTGTATTGTCTTTGCGAATATGGAAAAATCTTCCTTGCCGCGTTCCGTATTGTCCCACGAGGCTATGAACAATGAAAGATCCTGCTCGAAGGAGGCCGATCGCTTGAGCTCGGAGTCCAGGCGTTCCCTCAGGTAGGATTCCCAGCAGAGTCCCGTATCCGGGTTGAACAGGCCCATTGGCCCGGACAGCGCATTCCGCGAAAGCTGGGAAACGCTGACCGATCGTGCGCTTGTCGCGGGTTTCGGCCTGTCGGTTATACTGGATTCTCCGGAAAAGGACGCGGCAGGCGTCTTTTCGCCGTCGCGGATCGGAAGCCTTCTCCCCGACTCGTCATCCAAGTCGATGATGGGAGGCGGAACGGTATCGGGCAAGAAATCGGGAACCTGGAAGCCGGGGTCCAAGCTCGGCGATACAGAGGGTGAAGTCCCCGCGAATCGGGGTTTGCGATACGCTCCCGTCTCGACCGAGCGGCGAACGGCGCTCTCCGCGAACAGCCATGCTGCGGATATGGCCAATACTATGATGAGCGCCACCAAGGTGTCCCTGAGCGGCAGGAAAACGTCGCGCTGGCGGAGCGTTGCATACAGGGCGTCGAGGGTCAGGCCCGCGGATACGGTTCCCGAGTAGCGGGCGACCGTTTTGGCGGGGTAGGAGAAGAGCCGGCTGCCGTCCAGTCCGCGCGCAGAAGTCGCGGGTACATAGTATGGGGAAGAACCGGGCAGGGCGTAGATCACGTCTCCCTCGGCGTTCCTTATGACTATGGCCAGGAGGCGCTCGCTCCTGGCCCAGGCGGCACGTGCGGCTCGCGCCCAATCCGGGCCCGAAACGGCTTTGTCCGACAGGAGCGAATTGATTGCGACTCGCCTGAGGTCGGAGTAGGCAGCCTTGGATGCGTCTTCTCCCGCCGACCAGGCTCTGGCCACGCGGAATGCCGGCCACGTCAGGATGAAGGCGAGGATAATGAAGGAACAAACGGCAAGAAACACTGCACCACGTTTCATGGTTCCAGAGTATAATCCGTATCGTCCGTTTTTGAAACGTTTTTCGCGCGGAGGTATGCCATGTCGATACGTGGTCGATCGTTGCCCGCGGGGTGGTACCCATCGGACGCCGCCGAAACGCGGCGGATGTTGCGTTCATTCGGAGAACAAGTCGCGGTGTCGCGTTTGGACGTCCCTGCGAATGCGGCCATAGCCCCTCATGCCGGGTGGGCATATTCCGGCCGCTGCGCATGGACAGCATGGTCCGCGGCCGCGGACGCTGATTGCGCGGTCGTGGTAGGCGGGCATCTGCCCGGGGGCCGGGGCTTCCTGTCCGCCCCCGCGGATATCATGGAAACGCCCTTGGGCGAGCTGAGGCTCGATGCCGAGCTGGACACATTCGTCAGGGACAGGCTCGTAGCCGTCCCTGACCGGAACGTGGACAATACCGTTGAAGTTCACCTTCCCATGCTCAAGGCGCGATTTCCCGATGCTCTGGTCGGGTGGTTTCGGGCACCCAACGGATCCGAGGCCGCGGAACTGGGATCGTGCTTGGCTGAGTATGCAAAACAGACTGGCAAGCGCATTTTCGTGCTCGGCTCGACCGACCTGACCCACTACGGGCCAAGTTACGGATGGAGCCCCGCGGGGGGCGGCGCCGCGGGCAGAACCTGGGCCAGGGAGGCGGATGAAGCTATCGTGAAGGCGTTTACCGCGCTGGATGTAGAAGCCGCCATCCGGCTCGCCAGGGAAAGGGCCGCCTCCTGCTCGGTCGGCGCAGCCATCGCGGCCATGACGTACGCGCGGGAGATGGGCAGGACATCGGGGGTGGTCCTGGATATGTACAGCAGCGCGGATTTGGCGCCTGGCGATTCCTTCGTCGGCTATTGCTCGGTGGCTTTCTGATTTTCAGAGGAGCTCGGCTACCGCTGCCTTGAAGCTTCTGCCCCGGTCGAATTCGTTCCTGAACATGCCGAACGACGTGCACCCGGGTGACAGGAGTACCGTCCACCCCGGGCGGGCCAGGCTGGCGGCGATGCGCACCGCCTCCCCGAAATCGCTAAAAGGCCCGTGATAGGGTATTCCGTCCTCATCGAGCAGGCTCAGCAGCTTGTCCGTCCCGCTTCCCGCAAGGAGTATGATTTCCGTCGCCCTGCGGTATGCCTCCCGAACGGGGGAAAAATCGAGCTTCTTGTCGGTGCCTCCGGTGATGAGCACAACCGGCTCGGCAAAAGCTTCAAGTGCCGCGGCGACGGCCTGGGGAACGGTGGCCGCGGAGTCGTTGCACCAGCGAACGCCGTCGCGCTCTGCGAACAGCTCAAGTCGGTGCTCCACGCCCGGAAAGCTTGCCAGTGATCCGGCCAGGGAGGCAGGATCGGCTCCGGCCGCCCAAGCCGCAAGACCCGCGGCGGCGAGGTTGGAGCGGTTGTGAGCCCCCGGTACCGCGATGCGGGTCGGGAGTATTTCCACCAATCCGACATCGGGCAGATTTGCCACGCATCGGCCGTCCTCCAGGATTCTGGCTCCTGGTTTGTCTGCAGGCGCGTTCCGGCCGTACCACAGGGTTGAGCCTGCGCTTTCTGCGGAGAATTCAGGTCCGTAGGGATCGTCGGCGTCGCAGATGGTCCAATCGCCGCGGTCTTGATCGGCGTAAATCAGTCGTTTGTCCGCGACGTAGGCTTCCATGGTGCCATAGCGATCAAGATGGTCCGGCACGATACGGGTCAGGACACAGACGTGCGGCTTCAATACGCCCATGCCCTTCATGTCGCCGAGCTGCCAGCTCGACAACTCCAGCACGATCCTGTCATCGGGGCCGGCCTTATCGAGGAAGGTAAACGGCGATACGGTTATATTTCCGCCCAGGAAAGAACGAATGCCCGCGCCCGAGAGGGCGTGGGCGATGGCGCTGGAAGTCGTCGACTTGCCCTTGGATCCGGTAACCGCCACGATGGGCGTCCGGCACAGGCTGAGGAAGATTGAAAGGTCGGTTTCAACGCGCCTTGCGGCGCGGAGGAATTCGGAATCGGGCCGGACGGCCGGATTCTTTATCACCAGGTCGGCTTCAGAGAAATCGGCGCGATCGTGGCGGCCCAGGACGTAGCGTATCGGCAGGTTGCCCAGCGCCGCGATGGATTCGGCCAACGCATCCTCGTCCTTCATGTCGGTAACGGTGACGATGGCCCCGGCTCCTGCAAGGAATCGGGCGGTTGACAGCCCGCCCCCGTTGAGTCCCAGGCCCATGACCGTCACGCGCAGGCCGCGCAGGTCGTCAAGCTTTGTTATCGGCATAGTCGAGGGCGTACTCTTTCTGTTCTCTGGCGTTGAGGTAGGAGCTGACGGAAAAATCGTTCAACTGGGACTTCCACGTTTCCGGAATCTTCTTCCGCATGGCCACGAATTCCGGGAGTATCTCTGAAAACGAGGCATTCTTCAGTGTATTCTGTATGTTTTCTATCTCGGGAGTAAGATTCCTTACCGCGTAATGCAGGAGCGGGACCATCTTCCTGCGGCCGTCCGGGCTCAACACGGGCACGGTGGCGCACAGCGTCTTGTACTTGCAGAAAAGCGGGTAGTAGGGGTACAGGCGCTTGCCCGTGGGTACAAAGAGCTTGGTAAAGAACTTTGACAGGTCCGAATCCATCCAGATGCCCCGCAGCAGGTAGCCCTTGCCGGTTTCGCCTATCCAGGTCTGGGAGATAAGTTGACGAATCCTGAAGGCCTTGACCCGTCCAGATTCCCACATGACCGCCTCGAGCGGAATGAGTTCCGACTCAAGAAATAGTTTCTTCGTCGAATAGGCCGCTGTAAAGTCATTGGTGCCCGGGGATATCGTCTCGACCTCGAAGGGCCTGGGCAGGAGATCGATGCGGAGGAGATACAGATAAATATCGTCATCGACCTTGAACATGCGGTAGAAACAGGGCTTGAGATTCTCAGCCGGGTCGAAGAAGTATGTCAGGCCGATGAAACATTCCGGCAACGATTCAGCCAGCTGCTTGACGACATCGCGGATAGACCGGATGTACTGCGCGTCGGGGATGGCCTTTCTGACGTCATGGTGGATGGGCAACCGCGGTACCATGATGGGCGCGTCCAACTCGACGAAAAATTCTTCTCCCTGGTTGAAACGCATGGAGTACGGCGCGTTGGAAGCCGCTACCGGGATGGCGGGGATGAGCTCGTTCACGCTCGAGTCGATGTATGCTATCCTGATTTCGTTCAGCAACTGTTCCATGCGCGGTGAAGTATACCCGGCCTCGTGATCGAAATCAACGACGATCGTTCGGGCGGTTCAAAATCAGGCCGTCATTGAAGCCGCTACCCGGTCATGGTATAGTTTTTATGTACGCGGATGTGGAGGCATGTCATGAAGATTCGAACAGCTGCGATCGAACTGTGTGCACTCGTATTCCTGGCAGGCACGGCTCCCGCGGTATCCGCGGCGGCTCCTGCGGTGGTCGCAGCGGCTCCCGCGGTGGTCGCGGCGGCTCCCGCGGTGGTCGCGGTCATCGAGTACGCCAGTACTGATGACGTCATGATCATCCGTGGCGCCAAGGCCCTGTCCATTGACGATCCCATAGGCTTCGAGCTTGCGGAAGGCGACCAGGTGCAGACGGGACGGGGTACGCTGCTGGAAGTGCGCCTTCTCGCCAGTGGAGCGATTGTCAAGCTTGCTGAAAACACGACTTTCGTACTACGGCGCGTCAGCAGCAGCGAAACGTCGCTGGCATTGGTATACGGCCGCCTCAGGGCGAAAGTGGAGAAGCTCTCGGGCAACCAGGTATTCAAGCTGGCAGGCGAGTCAGCCATTGCTGGCGTACGTGGAACGGATTTCGGCATGGATGTCCTGGCTCCCCGCACCCGGGACGCGACCGCTCCCCGTACCGATGTGTATTGCTTTGAAGGTTCCGTAATGGTGACCGCGCTGGTGGATGCCCTGGCAGGATCTCAGGAGGGCCTTGAGTCGATTCCCAAGCAATTCATCGTGAGCGCCGGGGAAATGGTATCCGTTCAAAAGACCAAGACGGCAAGCGAGGCGATCAAGGCGACCATCGAAACGAGCATAGAAGCCTTCTGGAAGGCCAACGATTTCACCTCGTCGGCAACCAACCCGGTTGCCGCTCCCGAATCGTCGACCATCGTGAAGCCGCAGGATCAAGGCGACGTGAAAGCAGCCGCCTTGCCGGCGAATCCACCCGCAGCGTTCGCAGAGGGCTACGATGCCGGATTCATGGCCGCCAATGCCGCGCTCGACGCGTCCACGCTCTGGGCGCAGGACGAAATGCGAATCCTGCGGAAGGCCGCCTCGAGGCAGAAAGGCGGTTTTGTCGCGGGAGGCTTCATAGCCCTGACCGGCGTTGGCCTGTCTGTCGCCGGTGCAATCCTTTCCGAGTCCGGGGATACCGCGAGCGGTTCCACGCTCACGACTTCCGGCATGGTCGTCTCGGGTCTGGCCCTGCCGTTTTTCATACTGGCCATCGCCATAGGCCCATAAAGGGGCGGGGCCGCATCAGCCGGCCTTGCCCAGGTGTTCCTCCATGAATGCCCGATAGCGCGGATTGCCCAGCAATTGCTCGTGCGTACCGAAACCGAGCGCCTTGCCCCCGTCCAGGAAAAGCACCTTGTCCACATACTGCAAGGTGGACAGGCGATGCGACACGATGACGAAGGCAAGTTCCTTCGACGTTTCCTCGAGCCAGCGCATGAGGCGCTCCTCGTTGGCCGCGTCCAGGCTGGCGGTGATGTCATCGAAGAGCATCAATTCGGGCTTTCTGGCGACGGCCCTGGCTATCGCCATCCGTTGCTTTTGTCCGCCTGACAGGCTGACGCCGCGTTGGCCGACGACAGTATTCTCCCCATCGGTAAAATCCTCGATTTCGTTGGCCATCTGCGCCGCATTGACCGCATCCCCGAACGTTGCAGGTCCCGGATCGTCGGTACCGAATTCGACGTTGTCCTTCAAGGTGCCCGAGAACAGCAGGGCTTCCTGCGGCACGTAACCAACGCGAGCGCGGTATGATTGTATGTCCGCGGCTTGCAAGTCTTGTCCATTCACCAGCACTTGGCCGCTTCCGGGAGGCAGGAGACCCAATAATGCCTTGACCAAAGTGGACTTTCCGCTGCCCACGGGTCCTATGACGCCGATTTTCTCTCCACGGCTGATGCTCATGTTGATGCCGGAAAGAGCGTTTCCAGGCCTGTCCCCATAGCTGAAGGAAAGATCGCGGACCTCGACATTGTGAATCCGGTCAACCAGGACCGGATTGACCGGAACAGCTGGTTCGGGGAAGGCGGCGATCTCCTCGAGACGGTCGATATTGACGAATGCCCTCTTGCCCGACACAAAAAGCTGAGGTATGTCCAGGATCGGGTAGATCAACATGGTCAAATAGGTATAGAAAGCGTAGAACGTACCGATCGAGATTTCACCGCGAACGGCCATGAGGCCCCCCGCGAAGACGATGCCGACCTGCGCCACGTAATCGATGTACTGGTATATGAGGTGCAGTATAACCTCGAGCTTGGCAACCGCCATCTCGGTGCCGCGCCTGGTCTCCAGGACGTCCTTGAAGAAACGGCGGTACTTGTCCTCGCAGGCGTATGCCTTGATGATACGGACGCCCGAGAAGCTCATTTCCAGGCGCGAGTTGACCGCGCTGATTGATTGCTGGTTCTTCTGGAACGTATCGTAGATCCTGTCCTGGGTAATGTAGAAGATTGCTATCATGATCGGCACGGGTATCAGGGAGTACAGCGTCAACTTGGGGTTCAGGAGGAACATGGCCACCAGGCAGAATGCCACCTTGCTGATGGACTCTACGGCCCTGAAGATGCCTGAGCAGAGGAACCAGGACAGCTTGGGAAAGTCGTACAGGTCGTCGGTCAGCCTGGTGACGATATCGCCCGACTGGAACTTCGCGAAAAAGTGGTAATCCTTCGACAGTACCTTCTTGAAGTACTTCCCGCGTATCAGGTGCTCGAAAACCGAGTTGGTCATACCCCGGATGCCGGGAAATATCGACGCGACGAAGCCCACCACGCCCACGGCCACGAACACCATGAGGATGCGGTTCACTTCCACCATGGGATCCGCGACCCCGGGTTTCTCCATGAGTCCCTGGATGGTATCCAGGAGGATCTTGGAGAGGTACGGATACACGACTGCGACGGCGCTGGAAAGCAGCGTCAGGAAAAAAAGCAGCACTATCAGGCCGCCTCGTTCGCTCCATATCACGCTTATCCACGCAAGATGATTGATTCGAGGTTTTTCGGCCTCTGATTTTTCTTCTTCTAATTCGGATTTCATATGATTGTCTCCACGGAGACCGCCACGGCCTCGCCCTTGCGGTCGTTCGATTCCAGGTCGGGGAACTGCAGACGAACCAGTTCCTCATAGTCGGGCAGGGCCCTGATCAATTCTTCATGCCTGCCCTGAGCCACGATTCGGCCGTCCTTGAAGAAGAGTATCCGGTCGGCGTTCAGGATGGATGACAGCCGGTGCGCCACGATGATGGCGGTACGTCCTTTGAGGAGTTCAGCCATGCTCTCCTGTATGCGGCGCTCGGTGGCTACGTCCACGCTGGCGGTCGCCTCGTCCATGACCACGATCTCCGAGTCGAATGCTACTGCCCTGGCGAACGACAGCAGTTGTTTTTCACCCATTGACAGATTGGCGCCTCGTTCGTGCAGCTCGGTGCGCAGGTCATTGGGCAGGCGACGCACGAAGCCTGCGGCATGAACCGTCTTCAGGGCGTCAAAAACGTCCAGCTCCGTTACGCGGTCGTCGTAGACACGAACATTCTCGAGGATCGTTCCCGGGAACAGATAGATGTCCTGGAGCACCAGGCCTATCATTCTTCGCCAACTTTGTAGCTCAAGGTTCCTCAGTGGCGTGCCATCTACGAGAATCTCGCCATCGGTATACGGATAGAAGCGGCATAGAAGGCTTACGGTCGTTGTCTTGCCCGAACCGGAGGCTCCCACCAGAGCTACGGTCTGGCCTTTCTCGACGCGGAAGGAAACGTGATCCAGCACGGTTTCTCCTTCCTTGTAGGAGAAGCTTACGTCCCTGAATTCGATTGCCTTCTGGAAT
>SPCK01000156.1 GCA_004525355.1 Spirochaetales bacterium | reverse complement strand
GGCCATGCGGTCTATGCCGATGCCCCAGGCCGCGACCGGTACGGTCACACCCAGGGGTTCGGTGACCTCGGGCCGGAAGATCCCCGCCCCGCCCAGTTCGAACCACCCAAGCACGGGATGCTTCACGTGAATCTCAACCGACGGCTCGGTGAAGGGGAAGTAACCGGGAACATACTTGACTTCCTTGGCGCCGGCCACCTCTACCGCGAACATCTCCAGGAATCCGAGAAGCGTGCGCAGGTTGACTTCCTCGCCCAGCACGATGCCCTCCGTCTGGTAGAAATCGGACAGGTGCGTCGCGTCGACCTTGTCATAGCGGAAGCAACGGGCTATGCCGAAGTACTTGCCCGGCACCTTGGCCGTGGGCAATTGACGCGCGGACAGCACCGTTCCCTGGCTGCGAAGTACCAGCCGACGCGTGAAATCCCGGTCGAACGTGTAGCCCCAGCCGCGTGAACCGGTGGAGCCGCCGTTCTCGTGTACCGCGGCCACTTGCGTCAGGTAGGGTTCCTCGATGGACTTGGCCCTGATCGGCTCCGCGACGTAGTACACGTCATGAATGTCCCGGGCGGAATGGAACTGCGGCATGAACAACGCATCACCGTTCCAGAACTCTGTCTCCACCAGGCTTCCGTCGAATTCCTCGAATCCCAGCGATACGAGCTTGTCCTTGACACTCTCGAGGAACTGAACGTACGGGTTGCGTCGGCCGGGAATGAGGCGTACCGGCCTGCTCTGTATATTGTACGAACGGAAATTCAGGGTTTCCCAGGCGCCGGACTCAAGCATGCCTTGCGTCAGGGCACCGGCTTCATCGCCCGAAACGCCCTCGTCGCGCAGCACGGCGGTTAGAGCGGCGGCCTCGGGGAGGAGGGACCAGGTGACGGTCTCCCTGTCGGCCGCGCGGAAAGGCGCGTCGCCCGCGCCGCGTTTCCGGGCGATCTCTCCCATCAAGGAAAGCTCGGATGCGGTCAGGACGGATTCTTCCAGCAAGCCGCCCGAGTCGACGGCTTTGGCCAGGAGTGTGTGAACGATTGACGCGCGGATCGATTTGCCTGCGTCCACGACTGCAACGAGCTTGTCCACGGTCATGGCGAGCACGCCTTCCCGAGAAAGTCGCCCGAATGCGGAACCGGCGTCCTTCTGTTCCATGCCGATAGCGGCGCAGATGGCCGGCATCGCGGTCGGGCCATGGGTCACCAGGTGGGCTACCATGCGCTCTTCCGGACTGCCAGATTCTGCCCACGCCCGACCCAACGGCGTTATCTCAAAAACGGCTCGCGACAAGCGGCCGGTCTCGGAAGCCAGTTGCTTTGCGGTCAGCCAAGCCTGAGCCTGGTTAGCCTGTCCCTCGACGTAGCCGAGGTCGGACAAAAGCCTGGCGACGTCAAGAGGCTCGCCGGGCGAATAACGCAATAATACCTTGATCTCGAGGGGATGGAGCCCCTTGAGCAATGAACGTGGATCCATGGGCGCACTCCATGCGGGAAATTTCAGGTCAGGTGCAGTAGATATTGTCGGATTTATCCAAGCCCGTCAATCGTGCGCCGGGTTTTTTAATCGCTCCGTGACCCCTTCGGCCATCCATAAGAAGCTCAATGGGCTCTTCCGTTCGGATTTGGACACAATACGAGCCCCGCCGAAACGCAGGTAATGCCGCCAGCCCTTCCCAATCGACGAAAGATGCCTTCGACCCGAACGGTACTGAAAAATATCCGATGTTCATTGCCGTCACGTTATGGAAAAAATGGGAGCCAAGGGACGATTCCACCCGGAAACCCTCCAGATCTGCCTCGATGATGGCCTTGGCCCCGGAAATCTGCGCGAAAGTCACCGGGACACCCAGCCAGCGATCCCGCGTCCCCCACCTGCCAGGACCGATCAGGATGTACGGGCGACCTTCCGCTGCCAGTCCAGTGTTCATCTCACCGATCTCGACCGCCATCGCCTCGGTACAGGATGCGTCCCAGGTCGCCGGATCCACATAGACGATATCCATGATCGAAGCGTTCCTGCCGTTTCCCATGCACCGATCGCTGACTACCAGGCAGGCCGATCGATCGACATCGTCGGCCTCGACGTTGACCTTGTCAGCGTTCTGGATAAGCGGCTTGATCTGGAGTAGGTAGAATACCGCCTCTCCGCCGGGACCGTCCTGGCTGACTGCGTACTCTATTTCCACCGGGATACCCATGCTCTTGGCGCACACTTCGAGTACCGCGTCCACTGCCTGGGCGAAGGGAAAGGCATCGTACTTGAGGATAGGCGCGAAGTCCATGATCCTGGGTCCCCCGCCTGAGATACCGGGTTCCAGTCGCTGGTCATTCATGTTCCAGGTGCTTGCAGTCAGGCCAAACGAGGGATCGGCCTCCGCTTCGGACAGCTCGAGGCGCAAAAGGGTAGCATCCTCGCCCGTAGACAGGTCGAATTCCGTCCTCTCCATGTCCAATGCGTAGAACCAGCGCTGGCCACCGCTCATGCGATGTTCCGGCGCCACGATGTCCAGTTTGGGATAGCGCGGCGAGAACCGGAAACTCTCCCCACCCTCGACGACGTATGGACCGAGGCCGTATGCCATGACGCAGAGCCCGTCGTCGGGTTTCAGGTAGGACACCGGATAATAGTTGTACGAGTGCGCGGTGCCTGCCACCAGCGGGCAATGCCACCTGCCATGACGCTGTCCGACCATCTCCTGGACGACCACCGCCATGCGCTCCTCCTCGATCTTGTAGGAAGCGACGTTGAAGTAGGCACGAGCCGAGGCGGAAAACAGACTCGCATAGACCAACCGAATCGCGTCGCACAATTGCGCAAGGCGCTGCTCCCGGTCTTGATGAGAATTTGGTATCAAGTATGTGTCATATACTCCGGAAAAGGGTACCATGAGCATATCTTCGAACAATCCCGACGAGCGCACGGCCAGAGGCGCGTTCGTCGTGGAAAGGAACTGCCTCAGCCGTCCGACGAGTTCTGCCCCTAGCGGATGCGACAGGAAGGTACGGGAGAGGGTGGGAGTATCTGCCTCATACCAGGCGAAATTCCAGAGCCCGTTGGTGTCCATCCAGGACTCGAACTCGTCGATGCCGATGAACGCCGTATACGGGAGCCGTATTTCCATTCCATTGGGCTGACCTTGCGTAAAGGCCAGGTTGTCTATCAGGCTCTTGATGAAGGCCAACCCCCTGCCCTTGCCTCCTACCGACCCGCCGCCAAGGCGGATCAGGCTCCGGTCGTAGCGATGCGATCCCAGTCCGGGAATTACCCCGCGGGACTTGCCGCGCCGAAGATCATACAGGCTCCGTATGATGAAGTCGCGCAACTCCTGAACGTTGGCAAAATCATCCGGCATGTAATTACGTATCAGCTTTGCGAAGCGAACCTCGCCGCGCGCCATGAGCCACGTGGAAAAATGATTGCTGTCGGCATGATACAGGAGGCTCTCGGGCGGCACTGTACCCAGAAGCTCCTCGAATTCGTCCATGCTCTTGGCTCGAGCCAACTCGCCGCCATTCGCGTCCCTGAAGACGAACGGGCCAAAACCCAACTGAGTCTGAAAAAAATGGGCCAACTCGCGCCCGAGAGTCTGCGAGTTCTTGTCGACAAACGACGCTCCCAGCGCGTAGGCTACTTCGCGGTTGGCAATCTCGTGGGACTGGATCAGCACCGGCAGGTCGGGTTTGCGCTCCTTGCTCATCCGCAGGAAGCGGAATCCCGCCTCAGGATCGACTTCACCGCCCCGTGGATATCGCACGTCAGAAATGACGGTAAGCAGATTGGGCTCGTAACGCGTGAACAACTCTTCAGCCTCATCATAACTTGTTGCCAGGAGCACCTTTGGACGTCCTCGCATGCGAAGAATCTTGTACGTCTCGATAACGCGCTCGTCCTCGACCAGTTGCTGCGTCTGCTTCATCACCACCGAGTACAATAGGGGCAAGTAGCGCGAATAGTAGCGCACGGAGTCTTCTATCAGTAAAACCACGCGCACCATTCCCACCCTGGTATCGTTGTCCACGTTGTGCAGATCCTCGACGTACTTGATCATGCCAACGAAGAGCTTCGAATAGCCGTTCCATACGAATACGCGATCGATATTGTGAAGCGTACCCGGACACTCGATACCAAGGCCGGTCAGGCTCGAATTGTTCATCGCCAGCAGCAGGACGGGCGTTTCAGGATGAACCGACTTCAGGCGCTCGGCCAAGGCAAGCGGACCGTCAAAATCCAGGCCGGCCATCAGGATGGCCAGGTCGTAGGGTGCCGTGCCGAACATTTCCACGGCGCTGTCCTCGGTATACGCGCAGGTCACCCTTGGCGCCGTAGTAAGATTGAGCTTGTAGAATTCCCCGTAGATCTGGTCGGAGAGCGCGCCATCACTCTCCAGAATGAACGAGTCGTACAGGCTCGCCACCAGCAGTACTTCCCGCACCCGATAACGCATCAAGTCATGAAAAATGTCCCGCTCGCGCCGTTCGCGATCGTACGACGCCACCAGCTCGTTGAAGTACATGGGTTCCTCCGCCTTTGAAGTATAGTGGAAACGGTCGCCCTCTGGGCAATGCCTCGCACCGGAAGAAAGTTGCCGCGGCGCAGGGGCGGATTCTCAGACCGGTAGCCGCATGTCGCGTTCCAGGATCAGCGTAAAATCCTGCTCGGGTATGGCCATGGAAAAATGGAATCCCTGCAGGTAGTCCGCTCCCAGAACCCTGAGGATCGCCTGTTGCTGGGCGTTTGCGACGCCTTCCACGAGGACCTTCATCTTCTTGCCGGAAATCATGCGAATCATGCCCTCGACAAAAGCCCTGTCCTCCTCGTTGTCCACCAGCGTGTCCATGAAAACCCTGTCAATCTTGACCACGGCTGCGGGCAACCGCTTGAGGTAGGCCAGTGACGAATACCCCGCGCCGAAATCGTCCACGTATACCTCGATACCGATATCCCGGAGTTGCCTTATCTTGTCGATGGCGTCCTCTATGTCGAGCATGCTCTCGGTCTCGGTGATCTCGAGCTTCAGACGGGCGGGCGAGATGCCCTCGGCCACAATCACCGTATGGATATACTCGACCATCCCCTCACCGCCGAATTCCTTGGCCGACAGGTTTACGGAAATATAGCGATCCCCCAGGAGCTCCACTTGCTCCTTGATGAAATGGCATACCCGGAACAGCATCCAGCGCCCGATCATTATCGTGTAACCCGCTTCCTCGGCCAGCGGGATGAACTCGTCCGGAGGGACGAAACCGAGGCTCGGATGCTTCCATCGAATCAGGGCCTCGGCGCCTACGACTGCGCCAAGAGTGTCGACGATGGGCTGATAATACGTCTCGAACTGTTTGGCGACCAGCGCCTGGCGCATCTCGGAACGCAGCTTGGCCTTGCGCAGGGCCGATCGGTGTAGCTCGTGATTGAAGATGATAAACGACTCTGACCGTTCCTTGGCCTCCTCCATTGCTGAAGCCGCAAACTTGATCAAGTCGTCCTTGTCCATGGAGTCGTCGGGATATATGGAGACGCCGATATTGCAGCCGATATTGATGATGGCACCGTGATGATTGTACGGGAAGGTAGCGCGGTCACGTATGGTTTCCGCGACGATCGACACGTCGCTCGGCCGCATAATCGTGGTCAGTATTACCGCCAGTTCCTTGCCTTCGTAGCG